>CAZOTE010000001.1:0-51403 GCA_964582705.1 uncultured Eubacteriaceae bacterium
ACGACTTCAACTCATCCATACATTTTGACAACATACTTTATCCTTATGATATCAAGGGAAGCATCGCCCATGCCAAGATGCTTGGAAAACAAAAGATCATTTCCTCTGAGGAAAGCGCGGCAATTATTGAAGGGCTTAAGGAAATCTTAAAAGATATCCAATGCGGCAAAGTGGAGTTTGATATTTCCGCCGAAGATATTCACATGAACGTGGAGAAGCTTCTAATAGAAAAAATAGGCGATACGGGCAAGAAGCTGCATACAGGCAGAAGCAGAAACGACCAGGTTGCTCTAGATATGAGGATGTACGTCAAAGACCAGATAAAATCCATAGATGCCATGCTCCACAGCCTCCAGCAGGTGCTTTTGGACTTGGCAGTAGAACACAAAAAAACCATTATGCCGGGATACACTCATCTTCAAAAGGCGCAGCCTGTAACTTTGGCTCATCATTTGAGCGCGTATTTCGAAATGTTCAAGAGGGACCGGGCAAGGCTTGCCGACTGCTATGTTCGTGCGGACATCATGCCTCTTGGATCAAGCGCCTTAGCCGGAACTACTTACGATCTAGACAGAGAAATGGTAGCTGACCTCCTGGATTTTAAATCTGTTACTTTAAACAGCATGGACGGAGTATCCGACAGGGACTACTGCATAGAGTTTTTAAGCGCGCTGTCCATGATCATAATGCATTTAAGCAGGTTTAGCGAAGAAATAATCCTTTGGTGCTCTGACGAGTTCAACTTCATCAAGCTGGATGATGCCTACAGCACAGGTAGCAGCATCATGCCCCAGAAGAAAAACCCTGATATTGCTGAGCTTGTAAGGGGAAAGACGGGAAGGGTTTACGGACATTTGATGGGACTTTTGACCACGATGAAAGGTATCCCCCTGGCCTACAACAAGGACATGCAAGAGGACAAGGAGGCTGTGTTCGACGGAGTAAAAACCATATCTATGTGTCTTCCCATATTTACGGACATGGTAAAGACCATGAATGTAAACAAGAAAGTCATGTACGAGGGAGCCAAGAAGGCATTCACCAATGCCACGGATGCGGCAGACTGGCTCGTAAAAAAAGACATGCCTTTTAGGGAAGCCCACTCAATAATCGGAAAGCTTGTATTGTACTGCATAGAAAAGGGCAAAAACATCGAGGATCTGGCCCTTGAAGAATTCAAGGAAATATCGCCTGTTTTCGACGAGACCATATACGATCATATCACCATCGAAGCTTGCGTCAACAATCGAAAAGTAATCGGCGGACCATCTATAGAAAGCATGGAGAAGGTATTGTTTATAAATCGAAATTATCTTCTTGAAAATACGCCTAAATAAAACCAGCTGCACTTTACAAAGAGTAAAGTGCAGCCTTTTTTTAAATCTTTCTGAAGTTTTCAAATCTTTTTATTACTTCTTCCTTCCCAAGGATGCTCATGATTTTCATTAGATCTGATCCGTGCATCTGTCGGGTCGCTATTATCCTGGCAGGCATAAACAGGCTCTTTCCTTTGATGCCCTTTTCCTTTTGAATCTCTTTAAATACTTTCTTTAATGCTTCCGGCGTGAATTCGTCTAATTTTTCCATTTTTTCTACCGCCGATTCAGCAAGAACAGGGGTCGTGTCCAGCTGGAGCATTTCCCTCATTTCATCGGTTACTTCACCATCGTATTCGAAGAGATTTTTCATTTCAGTTTTTATATCCGAGAACTTGTCCATCTTTTCTTTAAATGCATCCACTATCTTCTCAAAGTATGTAAAATCAGCTTCAAATTGCTCATCAGTGACATATCCGGTTTCCATCATGAAAGGAGCGCACAGCTTTGTCAGTTCTTCTGTCGGGAGCTTCCTCAAATATTCCCCATTCATCCAGTTGAGCTTGTTTACGTCAAATACAGCACCTGACTTGTTCACCCTCTTGACATCGAAATGGGCTATAAGCTCCTCCATGGAAAATATCTCTTCGTTCACATCCGGACTCCACCCCAGTAGGGCGATGTAGTTTATCAAGGCTGCCGGCAGGTACCCTTTCGCCAGAAAATCTTCTACTGCCACATCTCCCTGCCTTTTGCTGAGCTTTTTCTTATCAGCATTCAGTATGTTTGGCAGATGGACATACGTAGGTTTTTCCCAACCGAATGCTTCGTATAGCAAAACGTGCTTTGGGGTAGAAGGCAGCCATTCCTCTCCCCTTATCACATGGGTAATGCCCATTAAGTGATCGTCTATCACTACTGCAAAGTGATACGTGGGGAAACCATCCGATTTTATCAATACCTGATCGTCAACCTCGTCGCTATTTATATTTATATCCCCTCTTACTTCATCATAAAAGCTTATAATTGAATTTTCCGGCATCCTGAGCCTGATGACATATTCCTCGCCAGCTGCAACCCTTCTTTGAACCTCTTCCTTGGAAAGGTTTCTGCAGTGACCGTCGTATTTTGGAGTCATGTTTTCACGGCGCTGATTTTCACGCACCTCTTCCAGCCTTTCCTTTGAACAGAAGCAGTGATATGCATGCTTGTCTTCCAGGAGATCACTTAAGTATTTTTTGTATATGTCCAGTCTTTCTGACTGTATATAAGGACCATACTCTCCCTTTTGGACCAATTTTCCATTATCAAAAGTAGGTCCCTCGTCGTGAACAAGCCCAGTCTTTTCCAGGCATTCTATTAAGTTGACCATCGAATCCTCAACCAACCTCTTTTGATCCGTATCCTCTATCCTTAAGACGTATGAACCGTTGTTTTTCTTAGCGAACAAATAATTGTAAAGCGCGGTCCTCAGGGATCCTATATGCACATATCCGGTAGGACTTGGCGCAAATCTAACTCTAACCATCGTATTACCTCCTAAAAAATTAAATTAGCTCTTCTCCATTGACCTTTCCTAAAAACAACCTGTGGTAGACGCACCCATGCTCCTGATCAAAAAGGCTCTTCTCAGGATCTATCTTATCTAAAACCACTTCAGGCCTCAGGTTTTCCTTGCTGCCCGTCGCTAGTCTCGCTATAATATTCACCTTTAGTCCTTCTGTATTTGCGGAGAGTTCCTTGATAAGGGGCCTTATCTCCTTGTCAGACCACTTGCCTTTTTTGTTTCTCTTTCTGTAAACTATGCTTTCACTTTCCAAAATCGACTTTAACTGATCATATAACCGCTCCACTTCCCCAGAAGCATTTAAAAGACAGGTTACTTGATAGACGCTCTCTTCAATCAAAGACGTAAGAGATGGGAGTTTTTCTTCCGTTACTATTGCTTTCAATGCCGTAAACCCTTTAGGAGCAGACTCATTCATGCTCCCAACCAGCAATACCGGGTCTATGCTTTCCATAAGTTCTACATCCACATACTCACAATCCGATGTCAACCCAACTCCCATGGCCATGGCAAATGCCAGTTTAGGGTGGGGATTGAATCCCTCGCTGTATTTCATTGGAACTTCGGCACGCCTTAAAATCCTCTGAACCATCCTCTGCATGTCAAGATGTGAAATATAACGTATATCCGCTTCTCTTTTAAACTTTATCCTTGCTGTATACACGACATTTCCACCCTTCTTCAAAGTCGTTGAACCCACAATTTACGCATCTGTATTTGCAAAAGGGCGTAAGCTCTTCATTTAGAGCCTTATCATACTCTTTGACCAAGAATGATTTTGTCACCCCAATGTCGATAAAATCCCATGGGAAAAGCTCATCGAACCCTCTTTTTCTCGTGGTGTAAAAATCAGGATCAATTCCCGCTTCAACAAAAGCTTCCAGCCAATTTTCGTATTTGAAGGAATCCTTCCATCCGTCTGCCTTGCAACCTTTTTTAAATGCCCTGTAAATCACATCGGAAAGCTTTCTGTCTCCCCTTGCGAATACTCCTTCAAGGCGGCTGACGTGAGGATCGTGCCAACTATAGTCGATCGCTTTGCTTCTCATGTTTTTAATTATATGCCGCTGCTTATCCGCAATTTCCTCTACGCTGTCCTGGGCTACCCATTGAAACGGAGTAAAAGCTTTAGGTACGAATGAAGACGTGCTGACGACAATCTTGATTTTCCTGTTTTTCTTTTCGCTGACTGTCTGATTGTATGAGTCCAAGACCTTAAACGCCATATCGGTGATTCCATCCAGGTCTTCTCTAGTCTCTGTTGGCAATCCTATCATGAAATATAACTTCACATGACCCCATCCGAGATTAAAGGCTTCACTAACAGACTGGATAAGATCTTCTTCCGTGACGCCTTTGTTAATTACATCCCGCATCCTCTGAGTGCCCGCCTCCGGGGCAAATGTAAGTCCGGTCTTTCTTACCTTTTGGATTTTTTCCGCAGTCTTGATGGAAAAACTATCTATCCTAAGTGATGGAAGTCCGACTGAGATCCTCTTGCTTTGGTATTTTTCAAGCAGGTAGTCCGTCAATTCGGGAAGGCATGAATAATCCATGGTGGAAAGTGAAGACAGGGATATTTCCTCATACCCTGTGTTCTTAATAAGATTATCGGCATTTTTCTTAAGCGTATCAAGGCTTTTCTCCCTAAGAGGTCTGTAAAGCATCCCTGCTTGACAGAACCTGCACCCTCTTGTGCATCCCCTAAAAAGCTCTAGCATGCTCCTGTCGTGTACTATTTCAATGTATGGCACTATAAATCTATCCGGGTAGTATACCTTATCCAAATCCTTAACGAACCGTTTCTTGACCGACTTGGGAATTCCCTCATGGAACGGATTGAAGCTTTTTAACGTACCGTCTTCGTGATATAGGGCTTCATACAGTGCCGGTACGTATACCCCTTGGATTGCCGCTGCTTTTCTAAGAAAATCCGCCTTGATGTAATTGTCCCTTTCCTTCTCGTAAAGGTCTAATATCTCTTGGATGACTTCTTCTCCCTCGCCGATTACGATTAAATCTGCAAAATCAGCAACAGGCTCCGGATTATATGCGCATGGTCCTCCAAAGACCACCAAAGGATCCTTCTCAGTTCTGTCTTTGGAATATACAGGTATTCCGCCCATATCCAGCATGTTCAATATGTTTGTATAACTCATTTCGTACTGAAGGGTAAACCCAACAAAATCAAATTTGCTCAGCGGAGTCCTGGTTTCAATTGAAAACAACGGAATATCCTTTTCTTTTAGGATTGACTCCATATCAGGATAAAGCGCAAAAACTCTTTCGCAATACGTCTTATCTCTTTCATTTAATAAATGATACAGTATTTTGATTCCCAGGTGGGACATACCCACCTCGTATACATCAGGAAATGCCATGCAAAACCTTATCATGTCTTGACTAATTTCTTTTTTTACACTATTGATCTCATTGCCAACGTATCTTGCAGGCGTTTCAACCTTTGGCAAAATACTGTCGATTATATTATCCATCCCATGTTTCCTTTCCATTATCCCGCTATATTAAGCAGTTTCGTTAAAAATTTATGCTGTGTCTTCGCATATGAACGCCCAACACGAGCCCTACGGCAATTAAATTCGTCATAAGCGAACTTCCCCCGTAGCTCAAAAAAGGCAAAGTTATTCCCGTTATGGGCATGAGCCCCAATGTCATTCCAATGTTTTCAAAAATTTGAAATGCAAACATAAAAAACACTCCTACTATTATCAAGGTTCCGAACTCGTCCTTGGCAGCTCTGGCATCCTTTAAGAGCCTAAACAGCATCAATCCGAACAACAGAACTACGACAGAACCTCCTACAAAACCTGCAGACTCCGATATTACCGAAAATATAAAATCAGTCCATTGGGCTGGAAGGTAGTTCAAACTGGTCATCGTATTTTGGGCATTTAGGCCTTTCCCAAAAACCTCTCCCGATCCGACGGTTATAATAGACTGTATCGTATGATATCCCTGTCCCAAAGGATCTAGCGTAGGATTCAGGAAGTATATGATCCTGTTCTTTTGGTAATCCTCCATCATGAAATTCCACAATATAGGAGCAATTACTATTATCGCGCCCAACGCTCCAAATACTATTTTCATATTAATGCCCGCAACAAATACCATCCCCGAAGCGATGACTATGTATACGAGGGATTGCCCCAGGTCAGGCTGTATGAAAACCAGGGAAACGAAGGACAGCACCGCAGCAAAAATCACCAGGATATCAAATATGCTGTTTAATTTGTTTTTCCTTATCTCCAGTATCTTTGCCATCACTATGATGAACCCGATTTTAACGATCTCAGACGTCTGGAATTCCATAAAGCCCATGTTAATCCATCTTCGACTGCCTTTGTTGACTATCCCCAGTCCTGGAACATAGACAGCCAGAAGAAGAAGTATGCATACGGCAAATATCAAAATCCAGTGCCTCCCAAGAACCTTGTAGTCTATGGACATTACTATCAGCATACCAATCAAGCCCAGACTGAGAGCTACTGCTTGCCTTAATATAAAATCCGCTGAATCTCCGGCTAGAAAATTATCTGTATTCGTAGCTACGCCTATGGCGGCTATCCCTATTGAGCTCAAAAGCAGCACTACCACCAATAGCACGTAATCCACATTCTTAAGGTAAGAAATCAATTTCATAAAACACCTCTTTTTCTCCATTGCCTCTGATTATACGGCTGACTTTCAGAATCAATTTTGAGTTTTGCCAAAGGTTGATTATACCACAACTTTAGAAATTTTAAAAAAGCCTCCCGATCTTTCGGCAGGCTCATAGCTTTAGAAGCTGATATGATGCCTTCTCATATGAACATTCAAAACCAATCCTACGGCAAATAAATTTGTCATCAGCGAGCTTCCCCCGTAGCTCAAGAACGGAAGCGTAATGCCGGTAATAGGCATTATTCCCATAGTCATGCCTATATTTTCAAATATCTGAAATAAAAACATGAAAAAGACTCCTGATACGATCAAAGTCCCGAACTCGTCCTTTGCATTTTTTGCATCCTTTAACAACCTGAATAAAAAAATCCCTAAAAGCATTACTACTATGGATGCACCTGCAAACCCCGCTGTTTCAGATATGACCGAGAAAATAAAATCCGTCCATTGAGCAGGAAGGTAGTTAAGTTTCGTCATTGTATTTTCAGCATATACTCCCTTTCCGAAGACCTCTCCCGAACCGATTGCTATCATGGACTGCAGCGCATGGTAACCATCTCCTAGAGGGTCGTTGGCGGGATTGAAAAATGTGATTATCCTTTTTTTCTGGTAATCCTGCATAAAATAGTTCCACATGATGGGAAATCCAACTATTATGGCGCCGAAGACACCATAAACATATCTTATGTCAATTCCCGCCATAAAAAGCATCCCCGCGGCGATGACTACAAACACGAGAGCCTGGCCTAAATCCCCCTGTAAAAGGACAACGGATATGGGGATTGATATGAAGGCCACCAGAATCATAACATCTACTATGTTGCTGAGTTTATTTTTTCTTATCTCAAGAAGCTTGGCGAATGCAACTATAAAGCCCAGCTTTGCGATTTCCGAAGTTTGCAGATCCATAAATCCCAAGCTGATCCAGCCTCTAGTCCCTTTATTTACTATTCCCAAACCTGGAATGAAGACCAGCAGCAAGCTTATTACAGTCAAAACAAATATATGAACCCAGTATTGTCCCAAGGTTCTATAATCCATTGCGATTATGACTAACAACCCAGTCAACCCTATGCCAAAGGCTACTATCTGTTTTATTATAAAAGTGGAAGGATCTCCTCCCACAAAATTTTCAGTATTCGTCGCTACGGTTATAGCCATCAAGCCGATTGAGAATAAAGCCATTACTACAAACAACAGCACGAAATCCATCTTTTTAAGGTATTTAACCCATTCCATCATTTCACCTCAAAGTTAATCAATCAAAGGATTATACCACAAAATCATTCATCGTACATTAAATTCCAAGTTTTTTCGTATATTTTCTCTTTCACATCCCATTCCACCTGGATATCATTCCAGATCTCTTCGCTTCTGATCGCCTGGCTTACAAGCATGAACAGCCCGTTTACCGCGGCAGCACCCTGTTTCTTAGCAAGAGCCATGAGCATGGTTTCTTTTGGGTTATAAATAAGGTCAACGACATGGGTAAACCCTGGGAGCTTATCTTCTGCTAAAGGTGACTGGCTTATATCCTTTGAGCTCATCCCCACCGGCGTGGTGTTGATGAGCACATGGGCAGATCCGGGCTTATAATCATTGTAATCAAGTATTTCGTAGCCCTTTATCCAATCTGATTCCTTTTTTCTGCTTAAAAATATAATGTCTTTGGGATCATGGTTTATAAGATGATGATATACTCCTTTTGCAGCCCCTCCGGTACCTGCGATGGCAAATACCTTGTTTTTGATTTCGATATGGAATTTTTCCAGTGTCTCCCCAAATCCATGTATATCCGTATTGTATCCGTATAGTTTCCCTCCAACGTTCTTAATGGTGTTTATTGCTCCTACTTCCAGAGCAGTTGAGTCAATTTCATCTAAAAACTCCATCACTTCAGTCTTGTATGGGATAGTCACATTGCATCCCTTGTAGCTTCTGATGATTTCCCCTACAGAGCTTTTAAAAACGTCCCTGGGTATTTCTTCTATGCCATAGTCTCCGTCAATTCCTGTAAGCTTGAAGAGCTCCTTGTGTATATAAGGAGAAAAGCTATAAGATAGCTTCTCTCCGATTAAACAAAATTTATTCATTGAAGCGTAATCACCCTTTCTATTATCTCTTTGGTATTATTTGGTATTAAGCAACTGTCTCAATTCTATTATTCTATTGCAATTCTCTCCACATATCAATTTATTTCTTTACTACTTTACTGCAATAAAGTATAATCTTCATATAGTCACAACACCAAGACATCTATAATCTGGAGGTTATCGTTTTGAATAAAGAAAATTTAGATCTTTTATTAAAATGCCTGTCCGCTTTGGAATCTACTGATGAAACCCTGTCATTTTTAGAAGATCTATGCACCATCAAGGAAATTGAGGATATGCAGCACAGGTTGGAAATCGCCCAGGGCCTCTTTAATGGAAAGACATTTTCTGAGGTCCAAGAGATAACCGGCGCCAGCTCCACCACAGTAAGCAGGGTAAGCAGATGCCTGAAATACGGAACCGGGTATAAGTCCATACTCGAAAAAATCAAATAGGCTTGATGCTTAAATCATTTTTAAGCTTTTGTATCTCATCCTTCCAGAGCTGGTGAGATGCATCGCTTGGCATTCTCCAGTCCCCTCTTGGCGATAGATTTATCGATCCAACTTTGGGTCCGTCAGGCAAACAGGATCTTTTGAACTGCTGTGTTATGAACCTTGTGTAAAATCTCTCAAGCCAAAATATCAAGACCTCTTCGCTATAATCATCCTTAAATGCCAATTTACTGAGTTCAAAAACTTTTGAAGGCCTAAATCCATAGCGCACCACATAATAAAGATAAAAGTCGTGAATTTCATAAGGACCTACGACTTCTTCAGTCTTTTGGGCAATATTTCCCTCTTCATCCGGCGGCAGAAGCTCCGGACTTACCGGGGTATCCAAAACATCATAAAGGGTTTCCTTAACTTCCTTCAAGCTGTTGTCAGCTATCCATTTGACCAGATACCTGACAAGGGTCTTCGGTATTCCGCTATTTATGCCGTACATGGACATATGATCCCCATTATAGGTAGCCCATCCCAAAGCAAGCTCCGAAAGATCCCCTGTCCCTATGACCATCCCGTTGTCTCTGTTGGCTATGTTCATGAGTATCTTCGTACGTTCCCGGGCTTGTGCGTTTTCATATGTGACGTTGTGCATGCCCGGATCATGACCGATATCCTTGAAATGCTGAAGCGTTGACGGAACTATTGATATTTCTTCCAGGGATACATCCAGATTTTTCATCAGGCTGATTGCATTTTGATACGTGCGGTCGGTAGTGCCGAATCCTGGCATTGTAATGGCCTTTATCATTTTTCTGTCCAACCCAAGCTTATCGCATGTCTTCACGCAAGCTAGAAGCGCCAATGTAGAGTCAAGGCCTCCTGAAATTCCCACAACCATCGCTTGTGCCGAGGTGTGGACCATCCTTTTCCCCAAAGCGCTCGTCTGGATGTTGAAAATCTCTTCGCACCTTGTATTTCTGTCTTTGATTCCCGCAGGTACAAATGGATGCTTCCATACTTTTCTCTTGATATCTTTTTTTTCACCTTCTATTTCAAATTCTGCAAAAATATAATCGGCGCCTTTGTGCTTGTTGTTTTCATGAAAAGAGGAATGTTTTTTTATCCTTTCTCCTGCAAGCTTTTCTACATCCACATCAGAAAATGTCAAAGAAGGCTTTATGTCAAATCTTCTTCCCTCCTCGAGCAAAGCTCCGTTTTCACATATCATTGAGTCCCCCCCGTAAACCACATCAGTGGTAGACTCTCCAAATCCAGAGGATGCATATCCATATGCACAAAGACACCTCGCCGACTGCTGCTTGACGAGTTCTAAACGGTAATCTCTTTTTCCTACCAGGTCATTGCTCGCAGAAGGATTCAATATCAAAGTGGCGCCGTTTAGTGCCAGGCTGCTGCTTGGAGGTATGGCCACCCAAAGATCCTCACATATTTCGATTCCGGCAACAAGGTCGCGGTTGCATTTATTTCTAAACAATATCTTGCTCCCCATGGGCACGCTCTGTCCACAGTAATCCACCCAGATGTTCTTTTCAAAATCATAACCTGAGGAAAACCATCTTTTCTCATAGAACTCATTGTACTCAGGCAGATGCATCTTCGGAACTATTCCCAGTATATTGCCTTTTTGAATAGCTACTCCACAATTGTAAATCCTGTCGAAGATCCTGACAGGAGCTCCTATGGCGAGAAGGATCGGTTTATTCTCCAAGAACTTTGCCAGCTCACCTATTGCCTTTTCGCATCTGTCCATCAGGGCTTTTTGAAAAAAAAGATCCCCACACGTATACCCTGTCATTGCAAGCTCAGGTAAGAGCAGAATATCAACATTGTTTATTATCGATTCATTTATCATTTCTTTAATAGCACTTAAATTAAAATCCACATCAGCTACCCTCACTTCGGGCACACCGCATCCAACTCTATAAAAACCGTGTCTGTACAAGTCTCCACCTCATTTAGTTATTTGTTTTATATTTCATTAAATCAAAGCTTATACTATTAAATCAAAGGCTCGATGCCCTTGTAAATGTTATTGATTATATCCTCTGTACACATGCCCCACTCGTTTTTTTCCGCTCTGGCGATTTCTCCCGCCGTTCCGTGAATCACCACGCCTTTTTTTGCCGCTTCCAAAGTGTCGCATCCTTGTGCGCAAAGACCTCCTATTATTCCTGAGAGCACATCTCCGCTTCCCCCACTCGCCATCCCTGAATTAGGCTTGTAATAAAACCACAACCCATTTTTCGCCCCTATGACAGTACAGGGTCCTTTTAGAACTACTACTGCATTGTAGCAAGCTACTGCCGACTTAACAAAATATATGGGGTCGTCCAAAACGTCGTCAGTCTTCACCCTAAAGAGTTTCGCCATTTCACCTAGGTGAGGCGTGATTATCAAGCTTTTCTCATTAAGCACGAGTTGATCTCTGACTTTGTTAAGCCTGTATATTCCATCTGCATCTACAACTGTTGGGATATCGCGCTTAAGGGTTTTAATCATAATCTTATCGTACTTTTCATCCATTCCCATTCCAGGACCGAAAACAGCAGCCGCAGCTCTCTCCAAAAGCTTTTCGAATTCAACTTCATTTGCATAGGGCTTTATCATCACTTCAGGCCATGGACTGTTACAGTATGCATAAGCCTCTTTATCTATCAAGACGGTGGCAAGCCCACAACCGCTTCCAAGACCTGATTTAGCGCTCAGCAGCGGTGCTCCCGTCATTCCTATGCTTCCCCCTGCGACTGCCAGGCTTCCAAAATCGTATTTATGGCCAGAGGATCTTCTGGTTTTCATTTTACCCGCCGTTTTTCCCGACAGCAATTTTTTATCCGTTGAAGCCTGAGACTTATCCAGTCCGATTCCCTCACCTACGATTATTTCACCGTTTAAATCAGGAGCCCTTCCCAATAAGTTTCCTGTTTTTAGTGAATCAACCACTACCGTAAAATCAGCTTTTATAGCACTGCCGTAAACCCTGCCGTTGTTTCCGTCAAGTCCACTTGGTATATCTATGCTTACAACCGTTGCTTTGCTATCGTTGATTTTCAAAATTATATCAGACAGCTCTCCATCGACTTTCCCTTTAAACCCAGTACCAAATATTGCATCTATGATCAAGTCCGAGTCCCCGACTATCTGGTCTAATGTCTCCCTTGAAGATGAGCCCAAATAATATACATTGTCCGTTGATATTTCAAGCCTTTTTAATTCTACAGATGTATCTTTTTTAAGTTCTTTCTCACCAGCTGTCATTAAAACCCTGATATTGAAGCCGTCGTTGCCCAATAGCCTAGACAGGGCAAGGCCGTCTCCCCCGTTATTGCCTTTCCCACACACCGCCAATATTTGCTTGTGCTTTTTTTTGCCGGTTATCCTGTCACTAAGAACATTATATATTGACTTTGCTGCTTTTTCCATCAATTCAAGGGATTTGCCCTCATCTCCTCCAATGGTTTTTTCGTCTATCGCCTTCATTTCATCGGCAGTGTATATGTACAATTAAAACTCCTCCTTCAATACTGCAACAGCCATTGCAGTCGCATATTTCTCGCTGTGGGATATGCTTATTAAAATAGAGCCTATGTCGTTATCCTTAGCGTATTCAAAGGCTTTGCCTATAAGAACAACTTCAGGCTTGCCCCAAGCATCTTTTGCTATTTCAATATCTGACATGTTAAAAACACGAAAACCCGTTCCCATCGCTTTGGAAACAGCCTCTTTCGCGCTGAAGTATCCCGCAATTGTCTGGGGAGACATTTTTCGTTTATTGAAATATTCCCTCTCTGATTCAGTAAAATATTTAGCTAAAAATCTCGGATTTTTTTCAATAGTATTTTTTACCCTTTTCACTTCTATAACATCGTTGCCTATACCGTAAATCAATCTCATTCTCCTCTGTTGATTATTTGACTGATGTTATGATTATATCATAAAATACCACGGATTATACCTCTGTTGCTCCCTTATCATCGTTATCCGGGCTCTCCAATATAAAATATATATTCTCCTGGAGGCTACTCTTATTGTCACGAATAAAGCAACACTAAGCTTTATTATTTTGGATTTGAACTCCATAAAAGAATTTAGCAGCAAAATAATTTAGTTTAATCAAAAACCAATTTATGCTATACTAAAATTAGGTGATGGATATGGTATATAAAAAAAGTATTGAAACGCGGAGAAAGATTTTATCCGTAACAAAGGAACTCGTTTTGGAAAAAGGATGGAACAACATTTCCGTAAGAGACATAGCAGAATTGGCCGGTGTCAAAAATCCGCTGCTTTATTATTATTTTCGAAACAAGCAGGGTATAGCCGACCACATATTCGGCAGTCTCATACTGAAAACTCTCGACTACGCGGAAAAAGAAGTTCCATTCAAGGACGACGTCATGTTGAGCCACTTCTTGTACGTTTCTCTGTATTACAGAATACTGTTGGAAAACGAATTGTACCAAAAACTCTACATGGAATCTACACATCCTTTTGACAGTCCGGTAGAGAACGTAGACGACTACGATTTGAACTACATGGTTACTAAACAGTTTGACGGCATATTGAAGGCTTACAACATGAATCTCGATTCAACTGCTTTAAAAGCTTACACAATTTCAGCTTTTTCCGTTGCCACGAGTATTTTCAGAAATATAATCGCAGGCAATTTGGACCTAAGCTACAAAGAAGCGATGTTTTTCATATCGCGATTTTGGATAATGAGTGTGGGCATAGATGAAAAAATCTTCGAAGAGAAGATGAACAAAGCCATTGATATGGCGCTGCAGGTTGATTTAGAATCATTTGTAAGCGATGATGACTGAAAATAAAAAACGCCTAACGGCGTTTTTTATTTTCTCGAAATCGACGGTAGATATATGCTGAATCTGCTTCCTATCCCCGGCTTTGTCCTAACTTTTATCTTGCCTCCGTGCTGGAGAACTATGACCTTGGCGATGCTCAGCCCTAATCCATATCCACCGGTGGTTTTGGTTCTGGATTCGTCAGCTCTATAGAACCTCTCAAATATATTATCTAGATCATCCTTTGAAATGCCTATCCCTGCATCAGTTATTTCCACCACCGAAAATTCATTCTCAATAAAAACCCTTATTTGAATTTTCTTTCCTTCAGGGGTGTACTTCACAGCATTGTCAACAAAGATCCTTATAACCTGTTTTATTCTGTTTGGGTCTCCTTCAATCCATATCCCGGAAATCAAATCAGCACAAATATCATGCTCGTTGTCGATCATCGCCGTCTCTTTAGCCACCTCTTCTACTATTTCACTCAAATTCACTTCAGTTATTTCATATTTTAATGCATCCCTGTCGTGTCTAGCCAAAAACAAGAGCTTATCAACTAGATCAGACATGTTTCCAGCTTCATTCTTCATGGCATCTATTGACTCCTGCAAAATTTCAGGGTCGTTTTTCCCCCACCTATCAAGCATGTTTGCATATCCATTGATTACTGAAATTGGCGTTCGAAGCTCATGAGAAACGTCTGAAACAAACCTTTGCTGCTTTTTGTACCCGTCTTGAATTCTGTCTATCATCTCGTTTATCGTTATCGCAAGATCTTTGAGCTCATACTTTGCCCTGCCCACGTCTATTCTCGTGTCTAAATTCTGCGTGTTGATGTTTTTTGCTGATTTTGATATTTTTTTAATGGGATTCAATACTCTTCGCAGTTTTATATCTCCCAGAACCAGTATCATAAACAATCCCAATATGTACCCCATGCTCATTAAAATCAGAACAATCTTAAGTGTCTGTATATTTTCTTCCACGTTGAAAAAAAACACTACCTTGTTGTGCTCCCCTTGACTTGCCTCCAAAGCAATAAGGTCATAAGAAATCAGGCTGACTATGGAAAAACTTTTGTACAAAGGGTTATTCTCAGTTAAAAAATGATAATTAGCGACGGGGTAGAACTGGGTGCTTGCAGCGCTTTCCTGAGTCCTTGTGTTTATGACTAATATGTTTATTCCGCTACCCTCGTAAATATGCTCCAATTCCTGTTGAAGCTCAATGTTTGACTCATGTTGCGAAACCGCCTCCAGGGCTTCCTTTATATGATCCCTGTTTCTTTCGTATATCTGGTTTCTGGTTATTAAAAGGTACCCGCCACTAACTAAGGCAGCCGTTAATAATGCG
The DNA here is from genome assembly GCA_964582705.1 of uncultured Eubacteriaceae bacterium. Lineage (GTDB taxonomy): Bacteria > Bacillota > Clostridia > Eubacteriales > Alkalibacteraceae > Alkalibacter. Next base: position 15,283 of record CAZOTE010000001.1, read on the forward strand.
GATATGCTGTAAAGCAAAATATAATTTAATGTGATCTTCGTTCTGATTGAAAACTTCAAAATCCGAGTTATGTTCTCGATTAAGATCATCGGCAGCCTCAATAAATATTCAAGGCCTGAAAACAGATTTCCTATGATCGATTTTCCTCTTTTATTCATTGGTCATCTTATATCCCACGCCTCGTACTGTTTTTATAAGATCTACGCCATACTTTTGATCTAGCTTGCTTCTTAGGTATCTTATGTAAACATCAGTGACGTTGGTTTCCCCCATATAATCATATCCCCATACTTTTTCAACGATTTTGTCCCTTGTAAGGACTATGTTTTTATTTTCCATGAGGTATTCCAGAAGTTCAAACTCCTTTTTAGTCAATTCCACCAATTCCTGTTCGTAGGTAACCTTATATTGGTCTTTGTCTAAAACCAGTTTCCCTATGATCAGCTTGTTGCCTTCGGGCTTATCCACAACTGCTTTTCTTTTTACAGCTACTCTTATTCTGGCCAGCAATTCTTCTATTGCAAAAGGCTTGGTCATATAGTCATCAGCACCTATATCCAACCCCATGACTTTGTCGCTTACATCATCTTTGGCGGTCAGCATGATTACCGGCACACCCAGATCCTCCTGCCTTATTCTTCTACATATCTCCATTCCACTTAAAAGGGGCAGCATAATGTCTAGTAATATCACATCATACTTGCTCTCCTGAGCCATTTTAAGCCCTGTTCTGCCTTCAAAAGCCAAGTCTACCTCATAACCCTCGTGTTCCAGCTCCAATTGCAGAAAACGGGCGATTTTGACCTCATCCTCAACAACCAATATCCTGATGCCCATAGGATGCCCTCCCTCATTCTATTATTATCTCGTTGCAGTTTTGTTCATCGATATGACTTTCTGTATATGCAGTCGATTTCTCCAAAGGGCAAGGCTCCTTGACTTCTTCACAGCTCTTAAGGCTTGTATTATCACTCTTTATTTTCTTCTCCGTTGCATCGACCATATCTACATTATACAGGCTTTTATATACTGCGTCGTAGTTTTTATCTGATTTCATATCTGTTTTTTCTTTTTTTTCAGCGACATTTTCTTTTATCTCGGACTCTTTGATGGTTTGCTCACTCTCTTGATTTCTTACGCCGATTTCAAAGGAATAATCGCTAATAACAGCTATCAATGCAACGATCAACAAAAACGTCATGGGTATGTTGAATAAAACTACCACAATTAAAACAAGTGCCGCAGGCATTGATATTATTTTTTTATCATTTTTGATCATCAGAATGTCGAAACTGAATATTTTGTTTAAAAAATCCTCGATTACGAGAAGTAATTTCTTAATTCGCGAATCTTCTCTTTTCTTTAGATATAATACAGCCGCGTCCATGTTTCCTCGAGACTTTCTCAAGGCTTTTTCCCCGGTTTGATAGTCGCAGTCCACCCTTTTTCTCAGGGTTTCCACCTGATCGAGAGTAATTCTCATCTTTGCACGCTCCTCTACTTGGTACACCCTTATCTGTATCCATCATAGTAGAGGCCTATTAATCCACCATTTGACTAGGATTAAAATTAAATTAAAATGGCTTAGGCAAAATTTGCCCAAGCCAAAATCAATCTATCTCAATGGTATTTTACATATTGCCTTTCAGCTGCTTTGCCAGATCTTCAAAGCCCTTCTTGCCCAACAATGCAAACATGTTTTTCTTGTAAGCTTCAACACCAGGCTGATTGAAAGGATTCACCCCAAGCACGTAGCCGCTTATGCCGCAAGCCCTTTCAAAGAAGTACACAAGTCTCCCTAAATTATATGCATCCAGCTTTTCGAGCCCCAATACTATGTTTGGAACATTTCCATCCACATGGGCAAGAAGCGTCCCCATATAAGCCTGACTGTTCACATAGTTCATTCCTTTGCCGGCTATATAGTTAAGTCCGTCCAAATCGTTATCGTCACTAGGAATAATCATGTCTTCTTCGTGGTTATTTACAGTTATGACAGTTTCAAAAATATTTCGTTTTCCCTCCTGAACAATTTGCCCAAGGGAATGCAGGTCGGTTGAATTATTTACCGAAACGGGGAATATGCCTTTGCCTTCCTTGCCTTCACTTTCTCCAAAGAGTTGCTTCCACCATTCGGCAAACATCGTCATCTCAGGTTCATAATTTACCATTATTTCAGTGTCTTTGGCTTTTCTGTACAGGACGTTTCTTGCCGCCACGTATCTATAGCAAGGGTTATCTAAGGAATCATCACCATTGATTTCATCCATTTGATCCTTTGCCCCTTGCATGAAAGCCTTGATGTCAAAGCCGGCAGCACCAATTGGCAGCAAGCCTACTGATGTGTGAACAGAATACCTTCCTCCTACATCATCAGGAATTACGAAGCTTGCATAGCCTTCTTCGTCGGCGAGGCTCTTTAAAGCTCCTCTGGCCTTGTCAGTGGTCACAAAAATTCTCTTTTTAGACTCTTCCTTGCCGTATTTTTCTTCCAGAAGGTTCTTGAAGACTCTAAACGCTATTGCCGGCTCAGTAGTAGTTCCAGATTTTGATATTACGTTTACCATGAAGTTTTGGCCTTTTACCCTTTCGTAGAGGGCCTTTAGGTATTTGCCGCTGATATTTTGCCCTGCAAAATAGATTTTTGGAGCTTTCCTTTGATTTTCATCCAACTCGTTGATAAAAAAAGGATTCAACGCATCAATTATCGCTTTTGAACCAAGATATGAACCTCCGATACCGATCACCACAAGGGCTTCGCACTCATTTTGCATATTTCCCACAACATCTAAAAGTCTATCAAATTCTTCTTTGTCGTAGTTCTCCGGGTAATCAAGCCATCCAAGAAAATCATTTCCTGCACCGCTTTTGTCTTTTAACATCTCATCAGCAAGCTTAATCTGGGGATAAATGTTTAACATTTCCTCACCGGTTATCATAGCATTTTTAATATCGACTTTTATGCTCATAGTATCAATCCTTTCAGTGACATATTCTGTCCTAATTATAACAGAAAGCTGTCAAAATAACCAACAGATAAGTTGATTTTTCCAAACTTTACAACCTTTTATCTAAAGCATTTCTTTCTTTATATTAAGCGTCGTCTATGTTAGTATTAATTCATAAAGGAAAATGGAGGTGCATCATGGATTATAAGATCGTGGTCGGAAGCAGCTGTGACTTTGACGAAGCCTGGGGGAACAAAATACCCCATTCTACAGTGCCTTTCACCATAACCATCGGTGATGAAGATTTAGTTGACGACGAAAGCTTGACTGTGGAGACTATTATAGAAAAAATGAAAAAATCTGTGGGAGCTATAAAGACTGCCTGTCCCTCGCCAAATCATTTTTTGGAGAAATACAAAGAAGCTGAGAATATCTTTGTGGTCACTATTTCTTCAAACTTAAGCGGCACATATAACAGCGCGATAACGGCTAAGGACATGTACGCTGAACAATACGGCGAAAAGTTCATCCACATTTTTGACTCATTAAGCGCCGCTATAGCCGAGACTATGATTGCTATAAAAATAACAGAGTTGGCAGACCAAGGCAACTCCCTTTCAGAAATCGTCAGTAAGGTCGAAAGCTACATTGGCGAAATGAAAACCATGTTCGTGCTTGAAAACCTGGACAACCTTATTAAAAACGGCCGCATGAGCAAGCTTACAGGCATGTTCGCTCAATTCTTGCATATAAAGCCCATATTGGGGGCAGATGAACACGGCGAGATAAAACTTATCGAAAAAGCCCGGGGCAGTAAAAACGCATTGAAAAAGCTTGTAGACCTCATCGGATCAGAAACAGATTTCTCGAACAAAAGGCTTGGAATAGTTCACTGCAACGCACTCGAAAAAGCCCAGTCCGTAAAGGAAATGATCATGGAAAGGTATAATTTCATGGATGTCGTCTTAACTGAAGCCAACGGTTTAAGCGCAGTATATATGGATGACGGCGGAATCGTCATCTCCTATTAAAAATAGCATGCCGGCATATCATATAGTCGGCATGCTATTTTTATTTTGTTTTAAAGAAGAATACGCATAGGGTGCCCGGTCCCGTATGGGCGCCTATTGCCGCACCCATCATACTGATTATGAAGTCTTTTGTTCCGAATCTTTCCTTAATCATCTCCACCAGCTTTTCAGCACTTTCTTGGTCGTCGCCGTGGCTTATTCCAATCGTCTGACTATCAAGGTCATCTGCTTTATCTTCCATAAGCTCTAATATTTTGCCAAAGAGCTTTTTTCTGCCCCTGACCTTGTCCAGCTGCTCAAGTCTTCCATCTTCGTTCACTCTCAGTACGGGCTGTATGTTTAGCATATTTCCCACAACCGCAGCTCCTTTACTGAGTCTTCCACCTCGATAAAGGTAGTTTAGATCTTCCACCGTAAATATATGTTCTATTTTTGCAACGTCTGACTCAACACACTTGATTAAATCTTCAAAGGACATACCGTTGTTTTTTCCATCGACTGCTTTTTTTACGATCAAACCCAGTCCGTTTACTGCAGCCTTGGTATCGATTATTTGAATTTTTGCATTTGGATATTTTTCTTTTACTGTGTTTGCCGCTATCAGAGCTGCGTTGTAAGTTCCCGAAAGACCTGATGAAAAGCTCAAGTGAAGTATTTCATCACCTGATTGCACATATTTTTCAAATATATTTTCAAAATCCTTTATTGTTATTTGAGCTGTCTTATAAACTTTTCCATCTCTCATACCCTGATAAATTTCTTCTGGGGCGATGTCAATTCCATCTTTAAAATCCTTGCCATCTAAACTTATGTAGATTGGGATTACTTCAACTTCCTGGGTCTTTAAATACTCTCTTGACAAATCGCAAGCACTGTCAGTAATAAGTTTTATACCCATGATTGCCCTCCTTAGATTTTTTCCGGTTCCGGATAGCTCTCTCCAAAGGTTTCAACTGTCATTTCCTCTATCACTACAGGCTCGACAGGTCTGTCCTGGCGTCCGGTCCTGGTATTCGCAATAGCATCAACCTCTTCCAATCCTTCTATCACTTTTCCAAAGGCAGCGTACTGGCCGTCGAGATGGGGTGAATTTTTGTGCATTATGAAAAACTGTGATCCTGCTGAATCCGGCTGCATAGATCTCGCCATGGAAAGCACTCCTCTGTCATGTTTCAAATCATTTTGAACGCCATTTCCTGAAAACTCACCTTTTATTCCGTAACCTGGACCGCCTGTTCCCGTACCTTGTGGGCATCCTCCCTGAATCATGAAGTTCTTTATTACCCTGTGAAAAATAAGTCCATCGTAATACTTGCTGCTGACGAGGCTCACGAAGTTGTTTACAGTATTTGGTGCCTTGTCTGGATAAAGCTCTGCTTTGATAGTGTTTCCATTTGCCATTTTAATCGTTACTATAGGGTTTTTTGCCATTTTCATTCTCCTTTTTATCTGTGATCTCTTATATTTATCCGCGGGTCCAAGAAAAGTTTTTTACCCTTGGATTCTAAATACCTTACAAGCTTGTCCACATGTGTGTTTATTATCAAATCTTCAGGGAAGTCTATCTCTTCAAGCATCGTCTTGGCGACACCGAACTCTCCAACGTCGTATGCAATATGAGCATCGCTTCCCAATGTTATCATCATGTCCCTTTTCATGCACTCCTCCGCGACCATCCTGCAGTTGCTATAGCTTCCTTTTCTTGAGTGAACAAAAGAACTGTTATTGATTTCGATAATTGTATTTGTGTCCTTCGCAGCTTTAAGTGCCTCCTGATAGTCTACCTCGTAAATCGGGTTTCCTATATGGACGATCACATCGACATACTCCTTCTCCATGGTCTTTATAAGAGCCCTTGTATTTTCTTTTTTGCTTCCAGGTGCCAAGCACATGCTGTGTAGCCCCGCCAAAATGATCTCCATTCGATCCCTGTATTTCTCAGGTATATCCAAGTTTCCATCGAAGTCCATTATGTTCGCTTCAATGCCTTTTAATATCTTTACCCCATCTATTTGGGGCGGCACGACTTTAATGTTTGCAAAGTAGTATAGATGTGGACCTCCGGGAAGCTCTATTCCATGCTCTGTTATACATATCAACTCAAGTCCTTTTTCTTTTGCAGCTGCGGCGTTTTCGTTTATGGTGCTGTAAGCATGGTTGCATGCCACCGTATGGACATGTGTGTCGATAACTGTTTTCAATCCATCAGCCTCCTATTCATCATTGCCTTTATTTTCTTTTTTTTCGTTGTTTATCATAATTCTATCACAAAATTCCTTGGCTGAGTTGATTCCCATATATTTTAACCTATTGTTTCTTGCTGCCGTTTCCAATATTATTGCCAGATTTCGCCCCGTTGTAACAGGTATGACTACTTTGGGCACGTCAATTCCCAATATATTCAGATACTCTTCATCTACTCCTAGGCGGTCATAATATTTTTCAGGATCCCACTTTTCAAGGTGGGCATTCATGTCTATCTGCATCGCATCCTTGACGGCCCCGATTCCGTACAATGTCCTTATGTCGATTATGCCTATTCCTCTAATTTCCATATATTGGCGAAGAATGTCTGGAGAAGTTCCATTAAGCCCATCTCCGATTTTTTTTATCTCTACCACGTCGTCGGTTATAAGCCTGTGTCCCCTCTTTATAAGCTCAAGGGCTGTTTCGCTCTTGCCTACTCCGCTAGATCCGGTTATTAGCATGCCCACTCCGAAAACCTCTACTAAAACTCCGTGTATCGATACCATGGGAGCTAAATATGCATCCAGGTAGTTGATGACCTTATTGATGATCTTTGAAGTCTCTCTTCTCGACCTTAGAACCACCTTGTTGTATTTTTGGGCCATTTCCATGTAGAAATCATCCACTTCCAAGTCCCAGCATATTATAAGGCAGGGAAAAGTATAGGTAAAAAGCTTCTCCACCTTTTCTCTTCTCTCTTCATATGACAGATGCTTTAAGTAGCTGTTTTCAACCTTTCCAATGATTTGAACCCTGTCTGAATCAAAATGCTTATAAAAGCCGTACAATTGGAGTCCTGGCCTGTTTATGCTGCTGCTCGTCAAGTGGATATTTTCATTCCCTCCGTCACAGAGCACCTCCAAATCAAGATCCTTGCAAAATTCTTTCAATGATATATCTTTCATATGGAGCCTCCGAATATAAATTTGTCTATAGCATAGGCTACTCCGTCCTCATCGCAGCTTTTGGTTATGTAATCGGCAATTTTCTTTATGTCTTCAGGAGCATTTTCCATGGCTACGCCCATTCCAGCGTATTCCAGCATTGATATGTCGTTGTAGGAGTCTCCTATGGCGATGACCTCTTCTCTTTTTATGTCGTAAACCTCAGATAGCTTTTCAATTGCAATAGCTTTTGATGCCATCCTGTCAACGAATTCAAGAAAGTAAGGTCTCGAAGTATGTACTGAAACCGTCTCGCTTTTTAGCCTCTCCATCAACTCCGGCATGAATTTTTTTATTTTATCTTCATCTTCGTACCACAAAAACTTGGTCACTCCCTTTGAAACTTCCTCCAGAGAATTTACCAGTATCAGCGGAGTATTGGTTATTTCGCTATAGTAGTTGGATTTCTTGTTGTCCTTATTTGAATAAAGCTTATTGTCTGACCATATCATCATCGTTATGTCCCAATCCTCGCCTATGGTATAAATCTGGTGAGAATCTGAATTTTCTAGCGTCCGCGAATACAAGACTTCCATAGTATTGGCTTTCAGTACCATGGAACCGTTGTATGTTATCAAGGGAATGTCTAGTCCTATTTTCTCAACCAGTGGCATTACTCCCTGTATGGGCCTTCCTGTGGAAATGGTAAATACGACTCCATTATCCACCGCTTTTAGGATTTTGTCCTTAGTTATCTGTGTCAGCTCTCCCTTAGAATTAAGTAACGTTCCATCGATATCAACTGCTATGAGCTTGTAGGTCAATGTGCTTCCTCCTCTTTGTTTTTATCACTGTCCGCATTATTTGGATCCTTTTTAAAATACTGATATATCGACTCAGCTGTTCTGCTGTCGATTCCCTTAACTTTCTTAAGCTCGTTCAAATCTGCACTTTTTATTTTTTCCAGGCTTCTGAAATGTTCCAATAGAAGCCTTTGACGCTTATATCCTATCCCCTGTATATTTGACAGTTCTGAAGATTTTAGCCCGTCGCTTCTAAGTTTTCTATGATATTCAACGGCGAATCTGTGTACCTCTTCGGATATTTCATTTAAAAAATAGTATATAGGGGTCGCTGGTGGTATCTCTACCACCCCCCTTTCTGTCACAAGCTTTTCAAGCTTGTGCTTGTCATTTTTCACCATGCCGCAAAGGGTTATCTCTAAATCATACATGTCGACTATCTTCTTCGCCGCATTCAAATGCCCAATCCCTCCATCGAGCAGAATGACTTGGGGGAAGGGCAGAAAACTTGACTTGTCCACTTTTTTTTCCATTTCCTTCAGCCCTCTTTCGATCCTTCTGAAGATTATTTCTTGAGTGCTTGCAAAGTCATCCTGACCTTCGACAGATTTTATCCTGAATCTTCTATATGCTTTTTTGTCCGGCTTGAACCCTTGAAATACAACCATCCCACCAACGGCGTCTTTTCCGCTTATGTTAGAGATATCATAAGATTCTATCCTCTGGGGATATTCTGACAAACCCAGATTTTCTACAAGCCATTTTCCGCAAAAGCTTTCAGCTTGTTTTTTATTGAATTTCTTGTTGAGATGTTCAAACAGCGCGATTTTGGCATTCTCTTCCACCATGGACAAAAGTTTCTTTTTGTCTCCCTTGAGTGGAACAGTTATGCTGACCTTTGACCCCTTCTTCTCTCTGAGCCAGGCTTCAATAGCCTCCCTGTCTTCTATATCGTGTGGTATTATTATCTCTTTTGGAATCATGGAACGACTGTGGTAAAACTGTTTTACAAATTGGTTAAAGACGTCTTCTCCAGATGCGTCCAGCTCGATCATATGAGTTTCTCTACCAAGCATTTTCCCATCTCTTATATTAAACACCTGTATGCATATATCTTTACCTTGTGCAGTGTAGTTTACAACATCTTGGTCGGAATATATGTCTGAAATTATTTTCTGCTTTTCACCTATTGCTTTTATACCCTGGATTTGATCTCTAAGCTTTGCAGCTGTTTCAAAGTCCAGTTTAACTGATGCTTCTGCCATATCTATGCTTAGCCTGTCTACGATTTCTTTATCTTTTCCCTTAAGTATTTCTATGATTTCACCAATGCTTTTCATGTACTCATCCCTATCTACTGTTCCAGTACATACCCCTGGACACCTGTGGATGTAGTAATTTAGGCAGGGTCTTTGGTTGTTGTTGCCATTGTCAAATCTTTTATTGCATACCTTGAGTTTATACCTATGATGGATGGCTTCCACTGTCTGCTTAACGGCTGAGGCACTGGTGTATGGTCCAAAATACCGTCCTCCATCCTTTTTGACATTCCTGGTCATCATAACCCTTGGGTATTGTTCGTTAAGGGTGACCTTGATGTAGGGATATGACTTGTCATCTTTCAAGAGTATGTTGTATCTTGGGCGATGCTTCTTTATCAGATTGTACTCAAGGATCAGTGCCTCAATCTCATTATCCGTTACTATAATCTCAAAATCTTCTATGTTCCTGACCATCGACAACACTTTAAGGCCATGGGAGCTGTTTTTCTGAAAGTACTGCTTTACTCTGTTCTTCAGATTTTTTGCCTTGCCCACATATATTATTTGATTTTCTGAGTTCTTCATCAAGTAGACTCCCGGCTTATTCGGCAAGTCTTTTAGTTTTTCGTTGATCATGGGAATCTATCTCCAAAATAATTATTAATATTTTCATATAATAAGTTTTTTTTAAGCATATGATGGTATATATTATAATAACATATAAAATTAATATTAAAAAGTTAAGATCGCGAGGTGTTAAGCATGAAACTAAAATTTGGCAACGAATCCATAATCGTTTATGATGAAAACTACGAGGTGCATATACAAAAAAAGATTTTTGGAGGATATACTCTAAAGAAATATGTGCGCGACTCCATATTCGATCTTCTGGAATCTAGAGATATACGCGTAGAAATTTCCCAGGAGGAAGCCATTGACCTTGGCAAAGAGCTTTTGGACAAGGTTTACAAATCCAAGAATGTACAGATAAATTTCAATCCTCTAACAACATAAAAGGGAGCCGCACATCACAATGCGGCATCCCTTTTATTTATTATCCCTTATGTCGTTGCAGCTATCCGTCTCACTGCAGGTTGAACACCCTTGCGAACAGCTGCATTCTCCTTTTTTTACGTTCTTAACGCCTCTTGCTATTATATACCCGGTAAGAACCAAAACGGGTATCAATATTATCAAATCACCCATATTAAAATCTCCTTAAAAAAACAAGCTGCCTATCTGATATACAGCCATTGCCATCAAGTAAGCCGTACCAGTTTGGTACAAGACGGCAAAACCGGTTTCTTTCCACGAATTAAGCTCCTTTTTCATAACGCTTATAGCTGCAAAGCACGGGGATGCCAGCAGTATAAAAACCATGAATGAATAAGCGCTAAGGGGAGTGTACAGACCCCTTAATGATGTAACCAGAGCTCCTTCGCCCACTCCATGAAGCACGCTTAGCGTGCTTATTACAATTTCCTTAGCAGCAAAGCCGGTTATGAATGCAACCGAGGTTATCCAATCTCCAAATCCTAGGGGGATAAAAACCGGGGCAATCGCTTTTCCGAATAAAGCCAGAATGCTTAGAGATGGATCTGCCACATGGGAAAATGAAAAATCAAAGGATTGGGCGAACCACAATATCACTGAAGCTGCAAATATCACCGTTCCCGCTCGTATCAAAAAGTCCTTCCCTTTATCCCACATGTGTATAGCCACGCTTTTTAGGGCTGGTATCCTATAGGGTGGAAGCTCCAACAAAAACCCTGATTCCTCACCTTTGTATCTAAGTTTTGACAAAAGCATCCCGGAGGCCATTGCAATCCCTATGCCCAGGACATAAAGGGAAAATACCACCCAGTGAGCGCTTGAAGCAAAAAAGGCACTGGCAAACAAAAGATAAACCGGCATTTTAGCTCCGCAGGAAATGAAAGGCGTCAAAATTATCGTAAGCTTTCTGTCTCTTTCGTTTTCAAGGGTTCTGGTAGCCATTATCCCAGGCACTGAACACCCTGAGCCAACCAGCATCGGAATAATAGATTTTCCGGATAACCCAAACTTCTTAAAAACTCTATCCATCATAAATGCTATCCTAGCCATGTATCCGCTATCTTCGAGAATTGATATAAAGAAAAATAATATCATGATTTGGGGTACAAATACGAGAACAGCTCCCACCCCTCCAATGATTCCGTCAACAACCAGGCTTTCTACCATCTCTGAAGCTCCGATCCAAGCCAATCCCGACTCCGCTGCTCCGGTTATGAAGTCTCCAATCAGCCATTCCATAAATCCAATGGTCATATCTCCTAGGCCTGTAATTGTTATATAATAAATCAGCCACATAATTCCTAAAAAAATCGGTATGGACAATATCCTGTGGGTCAGATACTTATCCAGCTTTTCGGTCAGGGTCTCCCTTTCCAGATTGCCTTCTGTGTCCTTTATGACTTTTTTTGCAGTTAAACTTAAAAAAGCGTACCTTTGTTTGGCAAGCAAATGTGTGATGTCTTCATTGTATTTTGCTTCGAGTTCTTTTTTTAATTCTTCACCTTTTTTCAAAAGACCCTCATCGATGTCTTTTAAAGCACTTAATACTTCCTGATCCTTTTCCAAAATCTTTAGAGCCAACCATTTGGCGTCAATTCCGGATTCTAAATCCGACTTTGATACAGCTTTTGAAATATCGTCGACAGCTTCGGTTATATCTTTAGAAAAATAAGAGAATCTTTCAAATGTGCTCTTATTGTCTTCATCAACAATATGTTTTATTTTTTTTAACTCGCTTCTGTCATTGGATCCTGTAGAAATGATTTTAGTACCCAATATGTCCCCAAGTTTTTTAATATCGACATCCATATTTCTTCTTTTCACTTCATCCATCATATTTAATATGATGACCACAGGGACATTCATCTCTAGAATTTGGAGGGTTAGATATAGATTTCTTTCGAGATTTGAAGCACTGACTACATTGAGGATTCCATCAGGCTTGTCTTGAACTATGTAATTCATGGCAATTATCTCGTCAATGGAAGACGATGACATCGAATATATTCCGGGAAGGTCGACTATGTGAACGCCTGTATTCTTGATGTTTCCTTCCTTTTTTTCAACTGTAACTCCACTCCAGTTTCCAACATACTGAGCTGATCCGGTAAGCTCATTGAAAATTGTCGTTTTACCCGAATTTGGGTTTCCTGTCAAAGCATAGGTCGTAACCATGCGCATCACCTCTTTTTGCTATTTTAAGATTATGTTTTGTGCAACTGCTCTTCTGATTCCAAGATTGAATCCTCTTACTTTAATATTTATGGGATCTCCCAAAGGAGCAGTCCTGACAAACTTGACAGACGTGCCTGGAGTCATCCCCATTTCCATCAATTTATTTTTCATTTTTCTATCCAGTTCCAGTTCTAATATTTCTCCCGATTGTCCGGGTTTCAAGTCGATAATCGTCATAATCATCTTCCTTTCAATTGTTTCTATCGATATTATATACTAATTGATAACTTATATCAATTATTTTTTCTTTTTTTTGCCTATACTTTAACAATATAATAAATCAGCTGTGATATACTGTTTGTGAGGTGATTTTATTGACTTTGGTAATAGCTCATCGTGGTGCCAGCGGTTATGCGCCGGAAAATACATTTGCTTCTTTTGAGAAAGCTCTTGAATTAAATAGCGACGGCATCGAGCTAGATGTGCACATGACAAGGGATAACCAGCTTGTGGTCATCCACGATTTTACTTTAAAGAGAACGACAGGAGAAAAGGGATGCATCAAGGATTTTGATTACAGCGACATTAAAAAACTAGATGCCGGCAGTTGGTTTTCTGATGAATATAAGCATCAAAAGATTCCTAAACTCAAAAAAGTCCTGGAGTTTCTTCAAACCGAGGATATTCTAATAAACATAGAAATCAAAGCCGGAAGCAGGTTTTACCCATATTTAGAAGAAAAGCTTTTAGAAGAAATCTCCCGCATTTCAGTCAAAGGCAAATTTCTCATATCTTCCTTTGACCATCACGGTATCAAAAGACTTAAATCTCTTGACCCAAAAATCAAAACGGGAGTATTAAGCGAATCCTCCATGATAGATCCTTGCAGGTACTCGAAAGAATTTGTGGGTGCTGATGCATATCATCCACATTATAAAACTGTGGATAAAGTTTTAATCGAGGAGAGTTTAAAGCATCATATGCCACTTAATGTCTACACGGTAAACCGGCGGAGCGACGCAAAAAAACTTGCAGTTTTAAACGTCAATTCTATCATCACCAATTTTCCTGACAAAATCATGGAAATATTAAAGGGGTTTAGTTTATGAACTAATAAACTAAACCCCTTGTTTATTTGACCTTAATTTCAGGGCAATTGCGGGTAAGTTCCACAATCTTCTTTTCAAGCTCCTCTATCATCTCATCCAATTCCCGCATGTCATCCCTGGGCACATTGTAATGTAGAAACAAGGATTCTAGATAATATACTATTCTGTTCAGCTTTTTATTCTCCGAAACAAACATGCCGAACATCTTGCTGTTCGAGGCATTGGATAGCCTGTCTATATCGTATTTTATGTACTCGATTAGGTCGTTTATTGTCGTGAACATGCCCGCTCCCAATGGATAGGGTTTTATTCTTTGAAGCATGAACTCATTCTTTTTGCTAACAGTATAAATGTATTCTACATCTATGTCTTCTTTTGAAAACTCAACCTTGCATATAAGTCCATGATTTGTATAGACTCTAGCACCCATTTGACGCAAAAGCATAACTGCGGTGTCTTGATCGATCAAATTATAATCCATTTTATTTTACCTCCCGTTAAACTAAATATTTTTTGGTTAAAGTAAATAAAAAACAAGCAGATATAATGTTGATATTGCAATCGACAATATCATAAGGGGGAATCCCACCTTCATATACCTTGTAAAACCAAGTTTATGTCCTTGTCTTTCTGCAATACCCGCCACAACTACGTTTGCTGAAGCTCCGATTAGGGTTCCATTGCCTCCAAGGCACGCCCCTAGAGAAATGGCCCACCAAAGGGGCGTAATATCTGCAGGACTATTTTCACCGATTGCAATTATCAAAGGTATTAAAGTCGCTACAAAGGGTATGTTATCCAAAAATGATGACATTATCGCCGACCCCCACAACACCACTATAGCAGTCAGTATAAAATGTCCTTCTGTAAAATCGAGTATACCTTCTGCCATAAAATGTATTACCCCAACTTTTTCAAGGCCTCCGACTAAAATGAACAGTCCCGCGAAAAAGAATATAGTGGGCCATTCCACGCTTTTGAATATTTCTTCAACATCCGCCCCGCTTATAAGAAGCAGCAGTACAGCACCTGACATAGCTATTATAGACGAAGGATAATCCAAGAATTTATGCAGAAAAAAACCTACCATAATAAAAATCAGAACTGCTATGCTTTTTTTAAGAAGTGGGTGATCTGCTATGGATTTTTTTTCGTCGAACTTCATGATAATATCCAGCTTGTTTTTATCAAATACCAGTTTATCCTTATAGATATACTTGATTATTGCAAAGGTTATTATAAAAATCACTGATGTAACAGGAAGAAGATTAACTACAAAATCTGAAAAGCCTAGATTTGCTGCGCTACCTATCATTATGTTTGGAGGGTCGCCTATCAGGGTAGACGTTCCACCGATATTGGAGGCGATTATCTCAGGTATTAAAAAAGGTATCGGGTCAAGCCCCAGGGTATTTGTAATAATCAGAGTCATGGGCGCTATCAGCATTACCGTGGTAACATTATCCAATAAGGCAGAGGTAACGGCAGTGATGACTGAAAATACTAATATTATCTTCCAGGGATCTCCTTTAACCTTTTTGGCGGAGTATATTGCTAGAAATTCAAATACTCCTGTAGTTTTTACTATCGCGACTACTATCATCATCCCTATCAATACTCCGATTGTATTGAAATCAATGTAGGCTACTGCATCCTCAGGCGATAGTATTCGCATAAGGATCATAACGCTTGCTCCGACCATTACAGCTACGGTTCGATTGATCTTCTCGGTGATCACTAGACCGAGAACAAATAAAAAGATCAACACAGCAGATAAAACGTTAAAGCTCATATAAGATCATTTCCCTTCTTATTAATAATGTAAGATTCCCATTGAATGATTATAGTCCTCTTGAAACAAAAAAGCTACCCCTAGAGGCAGCTTCAAGCAAAAAAACTTAATCTAATTGTCCTGTATATGTGAGGAAACGATTTTCGTAAAAATCTTTGGCTATGGACTGCTTGTTCTTTACATGAAATACAATCTTCTCGTAATCGTCAAATAGCAGCTCCACTATCCGCCTGTCAACTTCTTTATTATCGCTACAGGTCTTAAATACCGAGTATACGCCATTTTTATCCATTCCCTTGCGGTATGGTCTGTCCTCTGTTATTGCAGTAAAAATGTCGGAAACCGTCATTATTCTGGCTCCTATGCCTATTTCATGACTTTTGCATTTAAACGGATATCCCTCGCCGTTAAGCTTTTCATGATGATATGCAGCCATATCGGCTATTCTCTCCAATCCACCTATAGTGTTTATTACATAGTATGTATAATATGTGTGGCTCTTTATTATTGCGAACTCTTCTTTAGTGAGCTTTCCTTTTTTCTCTAGTATGCTGTTGGGTATCACAAGTTTTCCTATATCGTGAAGATTTGCCGCGATGCTCATCAGCTGTATCTCGAAGTTGGTAAATCCAAAGTTTTCCGACAGCATATGAGCACAAGCTTCGACTCCGGTTGTGTGAGTAGCCGTATATGGAGATTTAAAGTCGATAACGTCTTTGTACATCTGAGAAATATGTTTTATGTTTTCAAGACCAATCATATCATTTCTAAAAGGTCCATTGTGCAAAAGCACATGGTAGAGCCTGGGTGAAACTATATCTAGCCAAAACTCCTCCTTCCTGGCAACCGCCAAGAATAAATCCACCACCTTTTGATGTATGATATGATTGCCAAGATTTTTGACTGCATCTATAATATTTTCATTTTGATGGAGAATATAAACATTTCTGTTGATCAGCCTTTCCACAAGGTCCGATAGATATATTATCTGCGCTCCAAAGGCATCTGTATCCTCAATCGGAAACTTCATATCCTTCCAAGCAGTATGATGGAATCTGACCATTTTTGCTATGTGGTTAAACCAGGGCGTCTGACTCAAAAGCAGTTCCCCTTTAATACAGTGCATGTCCAAATCCCTGAAGTCCGGAATTGTCGTCTTAATATTGTGAAGCTCATTTTTTTCCTCTATGGAAATTGCCCCCACATCGTGCAGCAATGCTGCCGCAAATATGTCCTCTGAAACGGTGCTGTCTACGCCTGCCATCGAAGCTATCTCCATGGCAATAAACGCTGTCCTTT
Source organism: uncultured Eubacteriaceae bacterium (assembly GCA_964582705.1). Lineage (GTDB taxonomy): Bacteria > Bacillota > Clostridia > Eubacteriales > Alkalibacteraceae > Alkalibacter. The sequence continues at coordinate 31,886 of CAZOTE010000001.1, forward strand.
GTTGATGAGATTGTATATTAGGGTTTGCTATATCCGTAATTTCCGAAAGGGATAAGAGCAGATTCCCTGTGTTTACTGAAATGAATCTTTGCATTTGGAGCCCTCCATCTTCTGTATTCCAGTCTATAATTAATTCCGATATATTATATCGGCTATTTATCATATATTTTAAGGTGAATTTATTTTTTTGCAACTATAGATCTAGATGAATTTTTTATATCTATATGGTATAATATTTTGATGACATTGAACAAAGGAAGGTAACAAATGATAACAGTAAACAACATTAGTCTCCGATTTGGAGAACAAAAACTATTTGAAGATGTAAACTTAAAATTCAATCCGGGAAATTGCTATGGGGTAATCGGGGCAAACGGGGCCGGTAAAAGTACTTTTTTAAGGATTTTATCCGGAGAGATTGAACCTAACACTGGTGATGTGAGCATAGCGGCCAACACGAGGCTGTCAGTATTAAAGCAGGACCATTATCAATACGATGAAATGAAAGTCATAGAGACGGTAATCACAGGCAACCCAAGGCTTCACCAGATAATGAGCGAGAAGGATGCCCTATATTTAAAGCCTGACTTCGATGAAGATGACGGAATAAAAGCAGCTGAACTTGAAGGTGAGTTTGCTGATCTAGATGGTTGGGAAGCTGAGTCTGATGCCGCATTTTTACTTCAAGGACTTGGCATCGGTACAGATCTTCACGACAAAACATTAAAAGAACTCGGTGGAAACGAAAAAATCAAGGTTCTCCTTGCACAAGCTCTCTTTGGCAAGCCGGGAGTGTTGATACTGGATGAGCCTACAAACCACTTGGATCTTAAAGCCATAAACTGGCTTGAGGAGTTTTTAATAAACTTTGACGGAACGGTAATCGTAGTATCCCATGATCGTCACTTCCTCAATAAGGTTTGCACCCACATGGCCGACGTGGATTTTGGCAAGATAAAGCTTTTTACCGGAAATTATGATTTCTGGTACGAATCCAGCCAGTTGGCGCTTCAGATGATGCGGGACCAAAACAAGAAAAAGGAAGAAAAGGTCAAGCAACTTCAGGACTTTATCGCAAGGTTCAGCGCCAACGCTTCAAAGTCAAAGCAGGCAACTTCAAGAAAGAAAATCCTTGAAAAAATCACTTTGGACGATATCCAACCTTCAACAAGAAAGTATCCTTTCATATCTTTCAAGCCCGAGAGAGAACCAGGGAACGATATCCTGTTCGTAGAAGGGATAAGCAAGACCATAGACGGGGAAAAAGTTCTTAATGATGTAACCTTCACCGTAACAAGAGATGATAAAATAGCCTTTATGAGCGAAAACGACATAGCACTTACATCTTTGTTCAAGATACTGGCAGGAGAAATGGAGCCTGACGAAGGATCATTTAAATGGGGCGTAACCATCACAAAGGCTTATTTCCCCAAAGATAACGCTTCATATTTTGACGACGTCAACTTAAGCCTCATCGACTGGCTGAGACAATTCTCGGAAGAAAAATCAGAAACATATATTCGGGGTTTCTTGGGCAAGATGTTGTTTTCCGGTGAAGAGGCACTAAAAAAAGTAAGCGTTCTTTCCGGTGGGGAAAAGGTCAGGTGCATGTTATCGAGAATGATGCTGCAAAACGCAAATCTTTTGATGCTCGATCAACCGACCAACCACTTGGACCTTGAATCCATTACAGCTTTGAACAACGGTCTGAAGGATTATAAAAACAACATCCTTATAGCTTCCCACGACCACGAACTGTTGCAGACTGTAGCCAATAGGGTGATTCAAATTACGCCTGAAGGCATAGTAGATAGAAGAACAAGTTTTGATGAGTTTATAGACAGCATGTAAAGACAAGGGATCCTTCATTTGGCGGATCCCTTGTCTTTTTATTCTTTAATCAAATCGTTAATCTTATTTATATCTCTTTTTCTCTCAATCACAGGAGTATTATCCTTTTCATACACATTCGACAGTTCTTCAAATGAGGGCTTGCCTTCTTTCTGATAAAGTATCCCCAAGGCATGTTTTTCAGTTTTCATGGCAGTCATCAGCGCATTTTCCACGTTGGACTTGTCATAACTTTCATCCAGGTAGTAAGTATTGTTTTTATACCAAGAATAATTATTGACCTTATTGAAGCTGACACAGGGATGGAAAATATCCACCAAGGCATATCCCTTATGGTTAATTGCAGCCTTAATGGTATCCTTCACCATTTCCTTGTCCGATGAGAAGACTCTGGCTACGAACATCGCCCCTAAAACTATCGCTGTCGCCAAGGGATTAAATGGTTCATTTACGACTCCCGACACTTGAATAGGGGTTTTAAATTCCTTCTTGCTTGTAGGCGATGCCTGACCTTTTGTCAGGCCGTAAACCATATTGTTGTGTACTATATGGGTTATGTCCGGATTTCTTCTCACGTTGTGGAGAAAGTGATTTCCGCCTTCGCCGTACATGTCGCCGTCGCCGCCTTCGGCAATTACGGTCAGCCTGGGATTTGCCGCTTTAACCGCAACGGCCACCGGAAGCCCTCTACCATGTAGCCCATTGAAATAATTCGCGTTTACATACTGAGGCATTTTCGCAGCTTGCCCTATGCCTGAGGACATCACCACTTTTGTCGGGTCTATCTTCAGCTCCTGCAGAGCTTCTATCAAGCATTCCCTGATGGGAAAGTTTCCACACCCGGGACACCAGGCTATGTCCAGATTACCATCCATTTCAAAGTTTTTCATTTGAGCACCTCCTCGATACGGCTTTCGATTTCTTCAATGGAAAACGGCTGACCGTTGTATTTTAGTATTTTGTGATCTGCATTTATGTCAAGCTCCAATTTAAGGAGGTTGGCAAGCTGTCCTGAAGCATTGTTTTCAATCGCAATTACTTTATCAGCTCTGTCAAAATACTCTTTGATTGAAGGATCTATAGGATACAGCTGCTTTATTGACAAAAACGCCATGTCCTCATATGCCCCGCTTTCGACATATTCCTTTATAACTCCGAATGTGGATCCCCATCCTACAATCAAGGTTTTATACTCATCTGGTCCTATGAATGCCGGTTCCATGTAATCTTTTAGTATCAGCTCTTTTTTTGAAAGTCTCTTTTCGTGCATTGCCACTCTGACTTCAAAATCTTCGGTAATATACCCGGATTCGTCGTGCTCATCGCTATCCACCTTCACCATTCCTTTTCCATGGGCAGGAATCCCACGAGGAGACAAAGGACCTTTTGAAAGGTCATATCGCTTGTAATCCTGTTTTGTTTCCTCCACAAAAGAATCTAGGTATTTTCCCTCCATTTCAAACCTTTTCATCTGACCGAAGGATTCGAGATAAAACTGATCGGTGAGTATGACGGCAGGAACTTGATACTTATCAGCCAGATAAAACGCCCTCTGCCCGATTACGACTCCGTCCTCGAGGGTTCCCGGAGCCAATACCACCTTGGGGTATTCTCCGTGACCTGCATGCACTGCTTGAAATAAATCTGCTTGTTCTGTTCTCGTAGGAAGACCCGTAGCCGGTCCCGGCCTTTGGGCTATATGAACAACGCAAGGGGTCTCAGTTATTCCAGAGAGGCTCATTGCCTCTTCCATAAGAGAAAACCCTCCCCCTGATGTCGTCGCTATCGCTCTGGCTCCTGCATACCATGCCCCAATTACCATGTTCAGTGCCGCTATTTCATCCTCAGCCTGCTCAACGAAAACGTCAAATTCCACACCTTTGTTAGCTAGATACTCCAGCAGCGCCGTCGAGGGTGACATTGGGTAAGCACTGACAAAATTACACCCTCCACCAAGGCAGCCTATGCCTACAGCCTGGGTGCCATTAAGCACCTTATAGCTTTTTTTAAGATCCCCTGCAGGTGCAATTTTTCCCTCGATGGAAAAATCAATCCCATTTTCAAAACCAATATTAAAAGCGCTATGGTTTTGCTTGATCACTTTTTCCCCTTTGTCTTCAAACTTGTCCGTTATTAATTTCAGGCATTCTTCTTTTTTAAGATCCATCATTCCTGCGGCAAACCCAAATAAAACCGTATTTAAAAACAGCTTGCCGCCAGCTTCTTTAGCCATCTCTTCGAAAGGGTAAGCTCTATATTTGAGATCTGATTTTTCCAGTCCGTCTTTATCGCTGTATTCCTTTTCACCCACTACCACTGTATGCTTGCCAGTACGCTTTGAAAGCCTAGCAAAAGAGTGATCATTAAGCAAGAACATGATGTCGATCTCGTCTTTATACGCGCTGACAGGAGCATCCGATACCCTGATTTCAACTGTATTGTTTCCACCTCTAACCCTGCTCATCACATCACTACATGAAAATACATAGTGGGATGATGAAACCGCATTTACCAAAAAGTCTTCAATGGTTTGAAGCCCTTGGCCTGCTTCCCCTGAAAAAACCAACGTTATTGACTGTTTCATATGACGCCTCCTCATGTGACTAGTTTATTACCACTACGTTAGTAATTATATCCCTATCTTAAACGAATCAATCACATAATTCAGCTTTGACTCTAAAAGTAAATTAAAGAAGAATAATTATAACAAAGGATAGCAGGAAAATCGCACCTGCAGGAGGGTCTATGTGTGAATCGCAAAAGCTATTAAAGGTATTACCGATAAAATCGCCCAATAATGCTGACAATACTCCAAATATAGCTCCAATCAATATAGACCCGCTTGCCAGCGCTGCGCTGGCAGATACCAGTGTTATGTGATGAGTCCCTGGGACCGGATGTCCCATCTGTGTAAAAATAAGCGTGGTGGCACTTACTAAGAACCCTAAAACCACCAACCCTGTAGTTACAGCATAGTAAGCAGATATGAGACCTGCTCCCAATCCCATGGTTATCAAAAAAACACCGGATTCTTTTGTAGGAACAAATACCCTGTTTCCATCAGTACATTTTCTTCCAAACAAGCCTGTCTTTCCAAATAAAATACGCGCAATCATTCCTGATGTAAATACTGTCATTGCAATGGTATCTGTAGGCATTTCCAATACAGAGCCATAAATATGATTTATTATAAAACCAAGACTTCCAAACATTCCTCCGACTATCAATGTCATAGGATCATTTAGTTTTGCCATTGGCAAGAGTATATTACCCCCAGACTCTATTTTGTTTTTATTGTGGGCGTATGCGGTAGCAGCTACACCCCCAGCAAATGCTATGTGGGGACCAAAAAAAGATCCAAACGCAACGTTGCCAACTAAATCTGCCGCACCAGCTCCGGCTGTCATCCCAGCCAGCCCAATTATTCCTACCATTATGAATGCAGGCAATGCTCCTATCAAAGCACCGAACAATCCACCACCAAAAGCGCTAGCAATTAATATAATAAAATCCATCTCGTTTACCTCCTGTTATCTTTTATACACAAAAAAAGAGAACCGCTTTTCGCGACTCTCTCATCTCGTGTCATGAATTTTTTTCAATTTATTATTCAGTTATCGGCTTGATTCAATCTTCCTTTTCCCATTCCATTGCTCTTTTTACAGCCTTTATCCAACCACGGTAGAGCTTTTCTCTCTTTTCTTCCTCCATGCAGTTTGTAAAATCACGATCGAGTTTCCATTTCTTCATAATTTCATTTTGATCTTTCCAAAAGCCAACGGCAAGCCCTGCAAGGTAGGCAGCGCCTAGTGCGGTCGTTTCCAATATCTTAGGTCTTTTTACTGGAACACAGAGCATATCAGCTTGAAACGACATCAAGAAGTTATTGGCAGAAGCTCCTCCATCGACTTTTAAAGCTTTTAGCTTTATATTAGAATCTTCTTCCATAGCCATTAATACGTCCTTGCTTTGATATGCTATCGATTCCAATGTAGCCCTTACTAGATGCTCCCTTTTGACACCTCTTGTAAGTCCCATAATCGATCCCCGTGCATACATGTCCCAATATGGGGCTCCAAGTCCGGTAAAGGCAGGCACCACATAGACACCATTGGTGTCCTCAACTAAATTTGCATAGTATTCCGATTGTGCCGAGTCATACACTATCCTAAGCTCGTCTCTTAACCACTGTATCGCGGCCCCTGCTATAAATATGCTTCCCTCCAGCGCGTAGGTGATCTTACCGTCTATTCCCCAAGCAATTGTCGTAAGAAGTCCGTTTAACGACTCCACAGGTTTATCACCGGTGTTCATCAGCATGAAGCATCCCGTGCCATAAGTGTTTTTAGCCATCCCCGGTTCAAAACATGCTTGTCCAAATAATGCCGCCTGTTGATCACCTGCGTCTCCTGCTATTGGGATTTGAGCACCTCCGAAAGTGTTTGGATCTGTATGTCCGTATACTTCACTTGACGGTCTGACCTGTGGCAACATGGATTTTGGTATTTCCAGTTCCTCAAGTATTTCTTCGTCCCAATCCAACGTTTTTATATTATATAGCATTGTCCTTGAGGCATTCGAGTAATCTGTCACATGAACCTTTCCTTTTGTCAGATTCCAGATAAGCCAACTGTCAACTGTTCCAAAAAGCAATTCTCCATTTTCAGCTCTTTCTCTAGCTCCTTCCACATTGTCGAGTATCCATTTCACTTTGGTTCCTGAAAAGTATGCGTCAATAACAAGACCGGTTTTCTCTCTAATTTTAGCTTCCCAGCCTTTTCCCTTTAATTCATCACATATATCTGCCGTTCTTCTGCACTGCCACACTATGGCGTTGTACACAGGTTTGCCTGTCGTACGATCCCATACTATAGTCGTTTCACGCTGATTGGTGATGCCTATAGCTGCCACTTCAGCAGGACTTATGCCCGTTTTATCAAGAACTTGTCTTGCCACTCCGCTTTGGCTACCCCAGATTTCCATAGCATCGTGCTCGACCCAACCTGCCTTCGGATAAAACTGTGTAAACTCACTTTGTGCCGTGCCGACTATTGCCCCATCTTTGTTAAATAGTATCGCTCTTGAACTTGTAGTCCCCTGATCAAGTGATAAAATGTAATTCTTCATACATACTCCCCCTGTTTTTAAATTTTATCTTTGGAAACCGTGAATAAATACAAAAAAAGAGACACCGCAATTCGCGACTCTCTCATCTCGTGTCATGAAATATAAAATAAAATTTATTCTCTTGCTTGTCATGATACAATAAAAAGAAACCATTGTCAATCGTTTTCATTTTGTTATTTGAAAATTCAAATCATTTTCCCTTGACTTTCCATAAATTTTCTCTTGTAGTGGATATGGCCATTCCGCCATGATTCAAAATATCTATGACTTCTTCTTCTGTTTCGATCAATCCACCTGCAATTATTGGAGTATTCGGAACCTCATTTTGTATTTTTTTTATGACTTTGGGTATAACGCCAGGCATAATTTCAATGGCATCAGGTTTCATTCTTTTTATGCTTTTCACATTATTTTCTATTGATAAAGAGTCTATCACAAAAAGCCTTTGAATCACAGCAATTCCCAAGTCTACAGCTTCTTTCACTAAATTCCCCTTAGTAGTTATGATTCCACAATTTCTGCCATGATTTTTTGAAATATACTTTATGCTCATAGGATTTGTAGCAAGACCTGTCACCATGTCTATGTGCACGAATGGAATCTTTCCACTTTTTAGAATCCTCTCTATTATTTCATCGAGATTTAATATATCAGCATAAAGCACAAACACTATTTTATTGTCTGAAGCCAATGCTCTGCTTAGCCCTTGTTCGTCCTTTACAGCCGCTATTATAGGATTTGTCTTTAATATCTCCCATAGCTTTCTTTTTGTTATCATATCCAACCCTCCAGTAGACTTATTATAACATCCTATTTAATTCAGTCAAGTCAACCTTTTTAAATAAGTTCTATATAAAAGAGGACTATGTCTTCAAAATCCCCGGATTTCATCTTAAAACCATTCGGTACGGATCCTAGCCTTATAAATCCCAGCTTTTCATAAAGTTTAATTGCCGGCACATTCGTTGCGACCACCGCATTGAACTGCATTATTTTAAATCCCTTTTCTTTTGCCGTCACCAGGGAGTGAATGACCAATTTTTCCCCGATTCCAAGCCCTTTAGCTTCATCGTTGACTGCGTACGATGCATTTGCAATATGTCCGCACCGACCTACATTATTCGGATGCAGTATATAAATCCCAATAACTTTTTCTAATGATTTTGCCACTCCTGAGAATATCTGTTCTTTGAAGAACAATCTTGCTTCTTCCAAATTCATCAGGTCGGTCTGAGGGAATGCTTCACCTTTTTCAACAACCGCATTCCATAATTTCATCATTCCTTCGATATCTTCATCTTTATATTCTTTTATTAAACAATCCACAATGATTCCTCCCAATATCAAATTCTACAGGCTTATTATACCAACCATAAATTAATTACGTAAATATCATTTTAAGATTTATAGGCAAACTTCAATTACTTGTTGTAAACATCTCTTTTTTTTAATATACTTAAAACATGACTTGAACGAGGAGATGCCTTATGGAAAACGATAGAAAAATTGCAGTTTTAATAGATGCTGACAACGTCTCTGACAAATACATAAAGTTTATTTTTGACGAAATCTCAAACCACGGAACACCTACGATCAAAAGGATTTACGGTGACTGGACTAAGCCACAGCTCTCGTCTTGGAAGACTGTGCTATTAAGCTATTCAATAACGCCAATCCAGCAGTACAGCTATACATCCGGTAAAAATGCTACTGATGCGGCACTGATAATCGATGCCATGGACATTTTGTATTCACGAAACGTTGACGGATTTTGTATAGTTTCCAGCGATAGTGACTTTACCAGGCTCGCCGCTCGACTTAGGGAGGCAGGTCTGTATGTTTTGGGCATGGGCGAAAAGAAAACACCTATTGCATTTATATCAGCTTGCGAAAAATTTAAATACCTTGAGGTTTTAGCTTCGACTGCTTCTGAGGATTACGAGGACTCTGCTGAAAAGGACGATAAGCAAGATCATCAGAAAAACGAAACAGGAAACAGAAACGATTTGATAGAAGCCCTAAAAATCATTATCCGGGAGAGCAGCGACGAAGACGGTTGGGCTTATCTTGGGGAAGTTGGAAAAAGATTAAATATTCGTTACCCGGACTTTGATACGCGAAACTATGGGCATACCAAGCTCACGCCCTTGATAAAATCTTTGAGGCAGTTTGACATTCAATCCAGAAAATCAAACCACCCTCATATAAACCATTATTTTGTCAGAAAAAAATCCAAAAACAAGGCTCAATAAAAAACGTCGGGACAGGTTACTGTCTTCGACGTTTTTCCACATGTGGAGTCAGAGCTGTTTCGTTCAATAAAAACATGCTATAGCGAATCAGCACAAAAATTACCATTATAGATGCCCATGCCACCATCAAGATGTTAATAGGCTCCAAAAACACCACTGAATATCCTGTGGTTCTTAAGAAACCCGTCATGGAGCTACATGCCATAGCGCTTATTACAAATGGAAAAGTAAACGCAGAGTAGCTTGGATAAAATGCCCCCTTTAAAAGCTTTGGCATCTTGCTTAATCCGAACAAGGTCATTGCAAAAGCCCAAACACCTATGATTAGAACCACATTGACGCTCTTATCTTGAAAAACGCTTAAGTACCCAGCTAATAACAAGCTCGCAGGAGCGGCGTATATCACCACCACCGGTTTTATTTGATCAGGCAAATCTCTGTGCCTGAGGATTCTGTAGGTTACTATGGGAAACCATGCTATATAAGCTGCCAGTGCATACCAAAAAATCACTTTGCCCAATGAGTTCATCCCGTATGCCGGTGCTGTAACGCTGCCCACTGCTATTCCGACATAGAGCACAAAGTAGCTTGGAAACACTTTCTTGATATCAAAGCTTAACACATGCTTTTTTGTAAAGCCCAGAATTATCACCGCGTTCAATGCTAATGCAGCCACCCACATCCAATAAGCTGCAATTTGTGCTACAGGTATAATGTAGGTGCTTAGGACCATCACTCCCATCGGAATTGTCGCCAAAATACAACCTATGACCGGATTTGAGAACCCTTCCATGTAAGACCGTGGCATCATTGCCAGCTTTAGGACCAAAGCTATGAGTATGATTGACGATATGCTTCCAAATGCATACCTCAAGCCTTGGCTGTAAGCTCCCAAGAGATTCCCCATAGATGCCAAGGCAAGCATCAATCCAGCTATAGGAATTGGTATTTTATTTATTATATTTTTCATTTTCAAACCGTTACTTCATCGATATTGATATAATCGAGCTCTCTTGCTATTATCCTGGATAGATTTTCTGCAATTTCTCCTGTCAACGAAACACATTGTCCCTTGTGCTCTCCTGAGGCCATATCCATCCCCTTTGTCAGCACGCTGCAACAGAGAACTTTGTGTTTGTCTTTGAAGCCTTGCTGGAGCTCATCTGCCAGCTCCAAAGTCTTTATGCTCCTGGGATCTTGGGGGGAAGATCCACTTGTCCTTCCGAAAAAGTAGCCTAGCATAAGTATCCCACCAGAAACCGCTCCGCATACACATTTAGACTTACCTATCCCTACAGGAAACCCTGAAGCCATAGCTATCATTTCGTCAGGCATATCCAGCTTAAAATTATCCTTAATTGAGGCCACAATCGCCTCAGAACAGTAGTATTTTCCTTCTCTAAACAATCCCTCTGCATCGGACCTTACTTTCTTAACGCTTATCTCTTTTGTCATTTTATTCTCCGTTTCTTAATCAGTCTTTCTCACTTCAATATTATACACCAAAAAATCATCTTATTTCCACTGGTCTAAATTTTTTTTCGCTTTTTTCTTCCTTAACGATTCAATAAGCTCCAGCCCGATCGCTGCAAAAAAACCTATGAACATTACAAACATATAGCTGATGATGCTGACCAAGTCGCTCCAACCCTCTGCAGTTCTATTTATTACAATAATCAGCATATAAGCAATTCCGATTATGTTTGACACTAGCATAACTAAGAAATATCTTTTAAAACCAAGATATCCTCCAGCAGCAGCTGCAAAAGATACTATTAGAGCCAGCTTAGAAAATCCCAAGATATTTTCAATCCCTATATCCAACTGAAGAATCAGACTGACTGAAACCATGGCAAGAACAACCAAAATAAAAATGGCTACCATTATTAAAAACCACTTGTTGGAATGCTTATCAGGAAGTTTCACGGTCATTACCCTCTTTCCCGGCTAGAAGCCATAACTGTTTATATAAAACATACCATCTTTGAACAGCATTTTCTAATCTATAATAATGCAAAATATAAAATACGCATAATACTGTCAATATGAGAAACAACACCCCCGCCAATATAAACTCGGTGGTCAACAATATCCAACACGAAAATAATATCGATACTGCAATTAAGATGGTGACCAACAGATGTACCAGCCTTTCGTGTTGTAGCCATTGTATTTGCCTTTCATGATATTTAAGTATACTAAAATATGACCCTGTAGGATTCTTAATTTGATCTTCAACCCATTTTTCGTGATCTTGTATTTCTTTGAACATAACCCCCACCTCTATGTCTCGCCTCTCTAATAAGTATATACCCATTATTCTACTGCAACAGCGGTTCTGTAAGCTGTTTCCACCAACATATTTCCTCCCTGGTACGGCGTTTCCTCCTCTAAGCCCATTTCTGATATTGCTTCTCCAAAAACATCTTTAGTTCTGAATCATTTTTTCTTTTTTGCTTCTCAATCAAAGTTTTTCTAAGTTAATTTTATCATCAAATTATTTTAGCGTATACAAAAACAAAAATAGAAGATTGTATTTCCGTTTTCGATTTGATGCTATAATATCCTTAGAAGCAAAACCTCGGAGGTAGCCATGGAAATTTTACCGCTAATATTTATCTTAATCATTTTCTCAATCGGTGTGTTGGGCACCCTTCTACCTGTTTTACCAGGCCCCGCCTTGGTATTCTTTGGCATGGTACTTTACGGCATATTAACTGAATTTGCATCACTTGATTTTGATTTTTATATATTGCAGCTAGTCGCCTTGATAATGGCATCCCTGATAGATAATGTTGCTTCAGCAGCAGGTGCAAAGATTTTAGGAGGCAGCAGACAGGCTGTCATTGGGGCGCTGGCAGGCACCTTTATAGGCTTGGCGACCTTGGGCCCCATTGGCATTGCAGTGGGTCCGTTTATTGGTGCAGTATTTGTGGAAATCTTAAGAGGAAAAAAGCTTTTTGTCGCTGTAAAAATAGGCATAGGCAGTTTAATAGGATTATTGGGCGGCGTTGTATTGAAACTTATAATCGTTTTTGTTATGATTGCGAACTTCTTTGTGGCTATATTTTGAGGCAACTTCAAGTATACCTGAAGTTGCCTCACTAGGATTATTAATCAAATAGGTTTCCAGGCCAAACCCACATAATGGGTGTTTATATTTCCCCCAGTAGTCTTTATCACTACCTTCTCTAGCTTCTCTGATTGCAGATCGTATCTATTAGCGATTTTTTCAATTTCAGCTTCCAGTTCCTTCTCAATCTCACTTAGCTTTGCTTCTACAGATGCTAAAGTTTCCCTTGCCTGGTCTACTCCCTCGCTTTTAAGCGCCCGTCCTGTACTTTTGACTGCAGTGCCCACCTTGGATATTGATGTTGCCGTCAGTGCTTTTTTGCCGAACAGCGATCCCAACAAAGCCGTTCCGGCGGAAACAGCTGCTTCCATTTTCCTCTGGTTAGCCATGGCATTTTGTTTTTCTAATGTCTGCCTTGCCCTTCTTTGTCTGTCGGCGAGCACATCGATCTTGGCTTGGTATTTCTTTTTTAAATCTTCTACAGCCTTATCCCTAGCTTCATGCATTAAATGCTGCAGCCTAATTTTAAAATCTCTTTCATCTTCCTCAGGGTTTGAAATCACTTTCAAAGTCGGACTATACAGCAGTTCAAACTGGCATTCATTCCTTAAAAATTGTTCCAGCATCTGTTTCCACTTGCCGTAGATTTTTGAATCCGCTGCCAGTGCAGGCAACCCCATGTACGAGCTATCCTCAATCGGTTGTTTCATTAAATCATTCAGTTCATATTTCAAATCCTCAGAGTTTCGCCATTCCATAGCTATAGGACCTTCGCTGATCTCAGACAACAGCGAGAATCTCCTCGAAATATTTATGTTGTATTTGGCACTAACATAATTCACATCTGCGACTCCCAGAACAAATGGTTTGTACACGGTTTTTTCACCAGCTATGTTCTCATCTGGAATATAAAGTTGCTCTATTCCCGGAGGAAGAACAGGCTTTGAAAGATTCGGTGACTGTTTTATCTCTTCCACTTTATTTTCATTTATCCTTTGAGCTTGATATTGGTCATTTAAAACTGATTTTTCACCTGTTAGAAGCTTAAGCTGCTTTCTTGTCATTGGTCCTGCCAAATAAGACAGTACCCATCTGGTAGTAAATACTGTAGGCTCATCCCTGTGTACGCTATGGAGATAAAATACCCGCTGTCCTAGTCCTGACAAGATCCTTTCAGTTTTTTTCCTTTCAAAATTCCCACCGGCGGCTGCGCCTTCAAGCCCATCCATGACCCTTGCCTTGTCTCTTTCTGTCTGAAGCCTGCCGATAAACCACGTTCCCGCATTTGATAGTGCCTTATAATCCAAATCAACAGGATTCTGCGTGGAAAGTACCAAGCCTAATCCAAAAGCCCTAGCCTGTTTTAGCAAAGTTAAAAGTGGTGCTTTTGACGGAGGATTTGCCGTCGGAGGCAAATACCCAAAAACCTCGTCCATGTAGAGTATGGCCCTTAAACTACTTGTACCCGGTTGACTTCTTGTCCAAGACAAAATTTCGTTTAACAGCATGGTTACAAAAAACATCCTTTCTTTATCCTGCAAATGGGCTATTGAAAAAACAGAAATCTTAGGTTTTCCCATTTCATCATACATAAACTTGTCTGCATCGAGCACCTCCCCCTCCATCCAGGCTTTGAAAGACGGTGATGCCATTAGGTTGTTGATTTTCATCGAAAAATCGAACCTTTCTTTCCCCGGATAAAAGTTTTCGATATCGATGACGCCTACCTTCTGAATTGGAGGCTCTTGAATGAATGTTATTAGATCTTCCATTCTCAAGTCACGATTTAAGCTCCACTGGTTTTCAATGATATTTGACAGCAATATATATTCTTTGCTGCTTAGCGGATCAGATTCCATACCTAGGAGCGCCAAAAGACTGGTAACTGTGGTATGAATTTTTTCCCTATACGCGTCACTATCCTCTTTAACATTAAGGTTGGGACACTTTAACGAACTCAGCACCGATACGCTTTTCCCCGCAGAGCTTCCAGGAGTATATACTTCAACTTCTGCTGATTGTTTTAGCATTTTTATTCTTTCTTCATCTTGGTTCCATTCGGATAAACCCTTTTTCCACATATCAGCCTGATATACTGAGTATTCCGCTACGCTCATTCCCTTGTTTTCAGCTTCGGCTTCATTAATCCAAGGAGTAAAATCTTCCGGCTTAAGGTCAGGAAAAGTCAGTGCCATATTTCCTAAATCGCCTTTTGGGTCGATAGCAATCACCGGTATGTTGTCTATCGCAGCTTCTTCTAAAAGGCCTATGCCCAGTCCGGTCTTTCCGCTTCCAGTCATTCCTATTATGACAGCGTGAGTAGTAAGGTCTTTTGATTTATATAATACAAGCTCATCTGATATGCTGGCGTTTTCGACATCATATTCCTTGCCAATATAAAATACGCCCATTTTTTCATAGTCCTGCATGGTGCTTCCCCCTTTATTTGATTGACTTCACCTTTTAATTCTTATAGGTTAATTATATCCATTTAAAGAACAAATCAACATAAGAAAATCCACTGACCATAAATTCAATGTCGCCAGTGGATTTCAATTGTTTTTTATCTAATTTCTCACTCCATAAACCTCTGTCTTCACATCTAGCATTTTTCACAGCTTCGATAAAAATATCGGCATATTTTACATCCAGATGGTACGCAACTGCATGAGCGCAACTTATTCTGACGGCTCCCACTTGCATCTGACTGGAGAGACTATCGCATTTTCTTTTTTAAGCTCCTTGAAAGCCTTGTCGATTTCTTTTCTGTCCAAGCCAGTAAGCTTTTCTACTTCCCCTGCGCTTACTGGCTTACCTACTTCCTTCATAGCCTTTATAACATCTTCTTTAACGCTCATATTTTTTCACTCCCATTAATTTTATTTGAAGTCTAGTTATACCCTGAAAATTAAGATTTTAAACTACGTTATTTCACAACATCTCACTCTATTCCATAGAATGCGCTCTATTAATCAATACATTCATTTTTCTATTAAGTTTAGATACGGGAAGTCCTACGATGTTATTATAATCTCCTTTTATCCACTTGACCCATAATCCCGCTTCTTCTTGGATGCCATATCCTCCGGCTTTGTCCATTGCTTTGCCGGATTTTATGTAATTATTCACTTCGACCTCCATCTGTTCATTCCACTTATAGAACCTGACTTTGGATACAGACACGAAACTATCTTCACTGAAGCCGTATTTCAAACAAACACCTGTGATGACGATGTGAGTTTTTCCTGCTAGGCTCCTGATCATATCAAATGCATCATCATTGCTACTTGGTTTCCCCAATATTTTGCCGTCTGATACGACAACCGTATCTGCCCCTATGACGAGGGCATCCCTAAAGTTTTTGTGGACTGCCTCAGCTTTTGAATCCGCCAGCTCTAGCACGAGATTCTTTACATCCATCGCAAATCCTTTTTTACTTGTTTTCATAATTTTTTCTGCTATTCTCTTTTCATCTACTTGCGCAGGAATTACGTCAAATTCGTTTACAAACAACTTAAGCAGCTCTTGTCTCCTAGGCGACTTGCTCGCCAATATTATTTTAGGGTTCAAAGCTTTCCCTCCTTCTATCTAGCATCTTCTCGTTTGAGTCTGTTAAGCCTTAGCTTTATCAAGACTAATAATACAATAGCCGACATGGACAAAACCAGGAAATGATTTGTCTCAAGTGCCTGAGAACTGAGCAAATTCATCCCGTGGGTCGCCGGAAGCAGGTATCCTGCATATTCTAGAATCTTTGGCAACATGTCCGCTGGAAACATTATTCCCGACAACATCATAGAAGGCAAAAATATTAATTGCGCGTACATCGTAAGCTTTGATGAGTTTTTAGCATATAAGCCAAGCAGTATTCCTAAAAGCAAAGTTGCTGTCAAGAAAACGCTAAACCCGGTAATGAACAACCAGATATTCTCAGGCACTACAGACTTGAACGCTAGCGGGGATACAAAATATATTATGCAGCTAACTACCGAAAGATTCAAAAAACCTGATATAAAGCTCGATGCCACAATGGCATCCATTGGAATACCCGCTGATTTAAATGATTTTCGCAAATCATTTTGAGAATATTCCATTATCGATCCGGGTATCCCTATCAATGACCCCATCGTAACCGAAAAGATAACCATGCTTGGAATCAAAGTAGTTCTCGATTCGGGCATTATCGATGTGAAAACTGCTCCCATGACACCGAAAAATAAAAGCGGCACCAGATAATTCGTTATAAGTATGTCCATGCTTTTAAGATCGAGCTTTGTCTTCAGATACAGCGTATATAAAAATGCTTTCATCTCACTTATCCTCCCTTGCGATTTCAATAAACCGTTCTTCCAGAGTGGGTTTATCGATTATGACATCCAACAGTTCAAGATTGTTTTCTTTTAGGTAGCTCACTATCTCGCTTAAACCCTCTAGCAAATCCGCTGTGGCAAATCTGTAATAACCTTCTTTTAAGTCTTTTAAATCTATGTTCTTTAACAGCTTGGCTTCAATCTTGCCGGATGGCTTTATTTTAATTAGCGTATCCCGTCTTACCTCCAAGATTATTTCATTTGGTGTTCCAATCTTTTTTATTTTCCCTTCCACTATTATACCCACTCTGTCGCACAATGCTTCAACCTCAGCCATGTCGTGAGAAGCCAACAAAATGGTAGCGCCTTTTTCCTTAAGCTCTCTAATCTCTTGATGCAAAGCTACCCTCGCCTCTACATCTAAACCGGCCGTAGGTTCATCTAAAAAAATAATCTTTGGTTCGCATGCCAAGGCTAAAGCCAGGTGAAGCCTTCTTTTTTGTCCAGTGGACATGGCCCGATACTGCTTATTTCCCATTTCTTTCAGCCCGAAAGTCTCTAACAGATCATACCTAGGATTTATTTTGTTCCAGACACAAAATAGCTCCATAGATTCCTTGACTGTGATATTGGAAGGCAATGATGAAGATTGGAGCTGTATCCCTATGATTTTTTTCTTTGCAGCTTCATCGGGGTTCAAGCCCATAATCGATATGCTTCCTGAATTAAATCCCCGTAGTCCTTCCATGCATTCCATGGCAGTCGTTTTTCCGGCGCCATTTGGTCCCAGTAACCCGAATATCTCATTTTCACGAACTTCAAAGCTGATTTTTTTTAGCACCTGATTTTTTCCGTAGTTCTTAGTGAGATCTTCAACTTTTATCACCTTCTTTATCCTCCTTTACCGTTGGAAAAACCAATATATTTTTTTCAAAGCAGTAAGTCAACACTTCACTGATGTAGTCTTCAGCTTCCTTATAGGTATTCATGAATTCCGAATTCTCAAAGCTGCCCTCATCAGTCATTTGTGTCATCTGCTGCAGCATTTTAATGTCCCCACCAGTAAACTCCATTATTTTACCCCACCATCTTTCTGCAAAGTCAATTGATTTCCGGTCGTAGTAGCTGGTATTTTCCCTTTTTAGCACTGTTGCTTCTTCACATAAACTTTGCATGTAGCGCATATATTTCTTGCCCTCGTCGTCTCTAAACCTGTCTTTGATCTTGCTGTATGTTTCCTTATCAAAATGTTTTACCACCCAAAAATTTTCGTCTTCATTTCTTAGCAGTGAGAGAATCTCTACAAGCATCTCCCAATCCAGGTCCTTTACGAACATCATTTCATGTCTAAATTTCTTGATAATCTCGCATCTGGCATTTAGCTTTTTTATTTCATTTTCAATTCTAGTTTCCTGTTGCTTCAGATACTCGTCGATTTCTTCAACTCCATTCGAAGGAATCACTCTTTCCTTTATTTCTTTTAGGGTAAATCCAAGTTCCTTAAGGCTTACTATTTGATGAAGAGTCATGTAATCCTTAAAGGAATACAGCCTCCTTCCACCTTCAGAAATTTCACTTGGTGTCAGCAGCCCGATTTTGTCATAGTACTGTACAGTTCTTACTGATACATTCATTTTTTTTGCTATTTCACCTGTCGTCATAAGATTATTTTTTCTCATATGATTCACCTCACCTACATGATACTACGTTACGCAACGTAACAAGCAACGCTTTTTTAAAAAATATGTACAATTTCAAAAATAGTTATTATAATACGATATACAGAGAAAAATTTTACGAGAAAGAAGGATATACATGGACTATCTATTATTGGCTTTTGGTTTGGGACTTCTAGTAAAAGGAGCCGATTTTTTTGTGGAAGGCTCTTCGAGTATCGCAAAGCTCTTAAAGATTCCACCTATATTGATAGGTCTTACAATAGTTGCATTCGGAACAAGCTCTCCGGAGGCTGCTGTGAGCATTTCAGCCGCAATAAAAGGAAACGGCAGCATCGCCCTCGGCAATGTAATCGGAAGCAACATTTTCAACGCCTCTTTGATTGTTGGCGTGACTGCCATCATTTATCCCCTAAAAGTACAACGACAGACAATTAAAAAAGAGATACCTTTGGCTCTCCTCGCAAGTATCATGCTATTTGTAGTTATATCAGATGTTTTTCTTCAAGGATTTAATGAAAATACTCTTACCAGATCAGACGGACTTGTGCTTCTTGGCTTCTTCTCGATTTTTTTATACTATGTATACGAATTAGCGGCTCATAGCAGGGAGAAAAACAGCGAAAGTGACGCGACCTCTCACTTAAACACGCCAAAAAGCATTGCTTACACTGTCGGAGGATTGATAGGCATTATCTTTGGAGGCAATTTTGTAGTCAACAGCAGCATAAATATAGCTCTATCTCTTGGGATGAGCCAAACATTGGTTGGCCTAACCATAGTTGCCGTAGGAACGTCCCTTCCCGAGCTTATAACTTCCATTACAGCTGCCAGAAAAAAAGAAAGCGAGATAGCCCTTGGAAATATCGTAGGCAGCAACATATTCAATATACTTTTTATACTTGGCGCATCTTCGGTTATTTCTCCATTAGATGTTGATCCTAAGGTTTTTTTCGATGCTTTTGCAGCTATTTTAATAACTTTTGTATTATTGATTTTTTCATCAAGCCATAAGAAAATCTCAAAGAAAGAAGGAGCCTTTCTTCTTTTAATATATATCGGATATACCGTTTATATCGTTTTGAGAAACTGATTTACTATACATGTCAGAAATATCCATCTTGATTGCAACACAAAAATGTGTTACAATTGTATTACAACAAAGAGGGAGAGATATTTATGTTAAGTGTTCGATTAAGCAAAGATGAAGAAAATCTCATAAAAAAATT
>CAZOTE010000001.1:51413-65598 GCA_964582705.1 uncultured Eubacteriaceae bacterium
CTACATTGTTAGATTCCATTGAAGATCAGTATGATTTAGAAATTTTTGAAAAAGCTTGGAATGAAATGGAGTGTACTTATACCCTAGAGGAAACAAAGAAAGAGTTAGGCTTATAAAAATGCATTATAAGGTTGTGATTTCAGACAAATCCTTAAAACAATTAAAAAAACTTGATTCTGCCGTACAGCGCTTGATAATTAATTTCATAGAAAAAAATTTAGAAGGATCTATAGATCCTAGATTGTTGGCAAAGGGTTTAAAAGGAAATCTCAAAAGTATTTGGCGCTATAGAGTCGGAAATTATAGATTGTTAGCTAAAATCGAAGACGAAAAGTTGATTATCGTATTTGTAGATATAGGACATAGAAAAAATATTTATAACATAAATAAGTTTTGATTTGAGGTAAACAATGCGAATTTTAATAGACGGGGACGGATGTCCCGTAATTGACGAAACAATTAAAATATCTAGTTCATATAACTTTGAGTGCCTGATCTTGTGCGACACCTCCCATGTTTTTGAACGGGCTGGAGCCAAGACCCTCACATTTTCAAAAGGAGCAGACAGCGTGGATTTTGCTCTTGTAAACCTGTTGGAAAAAAATGATATAGTCGTGACCCAAGATTATGGTCTTGCTGCGATGTGCCTAGCGAGAAATGCTCTTCCCATAAACCAAGACGGAATGGAGTATACATCTGATAACATCGATTCGCTCCTGCTTGCAAGGCATACGGCAAAAAAAATCAGAAACTCAGGGAAACGGCTTAAAGGGCCTAAGAAAAGAACCAAGGAACAAAATAAGGTTTTTGAGGACAGGTTGAAAAATCTAATAAAAAAAAACTCCCAAGATTCCTGACAGGAAAATAAGTCCTATTGGGTGGATTTTAAACTTCTTCAAAACAATCAATGAACTTGCTATGATTCCTAAGCTGATTACATCTATGTAAGCCAAAGGTGTTTTCATTATCTCTTTGAATCCGGCAGAAAAGAAGCTTTCTCTTATCAAGCACGTCTCTGCAATTACCACTGTAGCCGAAAGAACCAGTGCTGTTATCACCGGTCTTATGCCATAAAAAATCGAATTGCTTATTCGGTTCCTTTTAAATTTCAAATAGTAGCTGCTTATCAATACAGCTAATATAAACGATGGCAATGCTACTCCAAAAGTTGCAAGAATCCCTCCCCACACTCCACTGATCTTATATCCAACAAATGTAGCAGAGTTAACTGCAATCGGTCCGGGCGTCATCTCTGCAATTGCTATTATGTCTACAAATTCAGCTGAGGTCAACCAATTGTTGCTCTCTATTTCCTGTTGGATTATGGGAATCATTGCATACCCGCCGCCGAAACTGAATAAACCTATTTTAGCAAATGTTAAAACCAGCTTTATCAATTCCAATATATTTCTCCTTTCAAAATCAAGTCACACCAAAAGTTTTTTATGCAGATACATCCCTATCAGCACTCCAGCGATGATAGCATAAATTGCATGTATATTAAAAAATGTGATGGCAATAAATGCCCCAGCAAAGATGATTGCAGCATATCTGTCCCTTATGGACACTTTTCCGATTTTTATTGCTGCATAAGCAACAAGTGCGACTACAGCTGATCTTATTCCGTTAAACGCGCTTTGTATATGCTTGTTTTCCTGAAATCTTGAAAACACAGTCGCTATAACAAGGATTATAAGTACTGACGGAAGTATAACTCCCAAAGTCGCTGCCAGCGCTCCTTTTTTGCCATTAATCTTATACCCTATGAAAGTAGCCGAATTTATTGCAATAGCTCCGGGTATTGATTGGGCAACTGCAAACACGTCCACTATCTCTTCTTTTTCTATCCACTTTTTATTTTGTACTATATCCTTTTCAATCAGTGGAATCATTGCATATCCTCCACCAAAAGTGAATAGCCCTATTTTAAAGAACAACGAAAATAGCTCCAGCTGGGTATTACCTATGATTTTTTTCTGCATCTAATCACTCTTTCTCAAAAAATCAAAGCTTATTTATTATGCTCGCATTGTAGGCTGCACCAAATCCATTGTCTATGTTCACCACGCTTATGCCGCTTGCACAGCTGTTTAGCATTGTAAGAAGTGCTGACAAACCTCCAAAGCTCGCCCCGTAGCCAACGCTCGTAGGCACAGCTATTACCGGCTTATCGACCAGGCCTCCAACTACGCTTGCCAGGGCGCCTTCCATACCCGCCACTACTACAATAACCTTGGCATTCCTAATAAAGTCCATTCTTGCCATAAGCCTGTGTATTCCTGCGACTCCTACATCTGTAACCTTTTCGACTTTATTTCCAAGTATCCTAGCAGTTTCATAAGCTTCTTCTACTACAGGAAGATCGCTTGTGCCAGCAGCGACTATCGCTATATAAGACTCAGTCTCTTCAACCGGTCTAACCTGAACGGTTATCACCCTTCCAAGTTCATTGTATTTTGCTTGGGGGCAAACTTCAAGCAACGCTTCGTACATCTCTTTTGTTGCGCGAGTCGCGAGTATATTGTTCTTACGAGTAATCATATATTCTGCGATTCCTCTTACCTGGTCAACGGTTTTACCAGCACAATAAATCACTTCTGGGTACCCGTTTCTAATCTCTCTATGGTTGTCAATCGTAGCATACCCAAGGTCCTTATAAGGCAGTTCCGACAGCATCTTTATTCCTTCATCTACTTCGGTCTTGCCCTCTTTAACTGCTAAAAGCAGATTTTCCAACTCTTTTTTATTCATCTTCTCTCTCCTTCTCTCTCCATTTTTTAATTTTCTTGACTTGCCAATAGACATTATAATTTCAAAATTGAACTAGAACTAGCTACTGCCTTTTATTTTAACACAAAAAGCTCTTACCGTAAAGATAAGAGCTCTTCCTAGTTCTGCCTGATAACAGCCACAAAGTCCGGTATCACTTTAAATCTCAAAATTTCTCCTATATCCACTACTTTCTCAGGGTGTATGTGTACTAGAAGATCCTTGCATTCTCCACTTGGAGTTTCTACGATGACCACCGCATCTATCGCATCTCCCGAGTAAGTGAACTCTTTAAGCCTTCCTTCAATTTCTCCTGAGTCGTCAAGCTCCAAGCTATCCGGTCTGATGGATATAAATGCATGTTCTCCAGGACTTAAGTCATGGGTATGGCTACATGGCATTATTCCAAAAGCAGTTTTTACAGATGCTTTATCATCATTGATTGTTCCTGCAAGAATATTGGTCTGTCCAACAAATGTTGCCACAAATCTATTTTCAGGATATTGATAAATCTCTCTAGGAGTGCCAATCTGTTGTATTTCTCCTTCTTTCATTACTACTACTTTGTCACTTATTGCAAGGGCATCTTTTTGATCATGGGATACAAATATGGCGGTTGTACCGCTGTCCTTGATTATTCTCTTAATTTCAACCCGCATCTGTACCCTAAGATCAGCATCCAAGTTGCTGAATGGTTCGTCAAGCAGGACCACTACCGGTCTTCTCGCCAAAGCTCTCGCAAGGGCAACCCTTTGCTGTTGTCCCCCCGATAGCTCATGGGGCCGTCTATTCTCATATCCAGAAAGATTTACAAGCTTCAGCACTTCAGCAATTCTGGCATTTTTATCTTTCTCTTTATAGCCAAAAGCAACATTATCGAATACATTCAAGTGAGGAAAAAGCGCATAATCCTGAAAAACCATTCCTACTCCTCTTTTTTCAGGTGGTACCCAGGCGCTCTGACTGCTGACCACCTTGCCTCCGATTTTTATTTCTCCTTTGTCGGCTCTTTCAAATCCCGCTATAAGGCGCAATGTCGTGGTCTTGCCACAGCCGCTTGGACCGAGGAGGGTGAGTATCGTTCCTTTATCTACAGATATGTTAATATCCTTTAATGCAGGTTCCTTTGCACCAAAGTATGTTTTGCCTATATTGTTTAATTCTATATCTATCATGTGACACCGTCCTAATATTTGCTTACCATGTACTTCAATGGGATTATTGAAACCAATATGATCAAAAGTGCAGCAGGTGCAGCTAAATGATACACTGCTTCACTTGCTTCAAAATATACCCTAATCGCCAAAGTGTCAAACCCTGGGGGTCTCAGCATCAAAGTTACAGGAAGCTCTTTGATGGAGTTTACAAAAACCAGCGCACCTCCTGCAAATACTCCCGGAAGCATATTTGGTAGTATGACTTTAAATATGACGCCCCATGATGAATATCCCAGGCTCCTCGCCGCTTCGTCTATTTTAGGGGATATCTGGTTTAGTGAAGACTCCCCGGATTGCATTGCCTGGGGCAAAAACCTCACCACGAAAGCTATGGCAACCACATAAAATGTGCCATATAATGCCGGTATGTGATTATTGAATATGAACACGAATCCAAGCGCCACGATTACCCCTGGAAGAGCATATCCTGCGTAAGCCAATCTGTCTATGAAGCTAGTAAGATAAGCGGGATATCTGCTTTTTAAATATATTATAGGGATGGAAAAAGCCATGCACAAAAGGGCAGCAAGTCCCGATACCTTAAGGCTGTTCAATGCAAATCCTATGAATCTCATATCAAGCGCTCCCGTCATCAATCCAATTCGCGACCAGTATATCAAAACGGATATGGGTAGCACTACAGAAATAAAAAATATCAATGCTACATAAAATAGAGCAAGTGGTTTTAGCTTGCCCAATGGTATTGTATCCGGCTTTTTATAGGAGCTTCCTGTTTGATAGTACTTGTTTTTTCTTCTGCTCCAAGATTCGAATCTCAACAGAATTACTGTCATTAAAATCAACACGAGGCTCAAAACCGCTGCCGATGCGGTATCAAATCCAGCACGTTGAAAGTATATCGCAGCGGTGAAGGTAACGTATCTTAGCATTGAGACAGCGCCAAAGTCAGACATGACGTAAAGCGCTACCAATATAGCCCCCGCTCCGATAGCCGGACGCATCAATGGGAGGTTTACCTTCCAAAAAGTTTCCCAAGCACTCATTCCAAGTGAGTAGGCTGCTTCTTCATAGCTTCGGTTCATTTTTTTTAGCGCAGCCCTTACCAGAAGGTACACGTAGGGAAATGTGAACATAGATAGTACAAAAAATGTCCCACCGAATGTATAAATGTCAAATGGATAATCTCCTATCCACAAATCTCTGAGCCAGCCACTTCTGCCAAATACTATGATATAGGTAACTGCCCCTACATATGGTGGAATAACCAAAGGAATCACTAGTAGCCACTGCCATATTTTTTTCCCCGGTATGTCCGTCCTAGTAAGAATCCAGGCCAAGGATACTCCTAGAAGAATTGCCATGAATGTGACAGCAGCAGCCAAAGATACCGTGTTCCACAGAAGCTGAGGGATCCTATCATCGAGAAGGCGCATCCATCTTTCCCCACCTGCTGTTAATGACCTTACTGCTACATAAAGTACAGGTATCGCCATGACAAAAGCTACAAAAAGTCCCAGCAGGAGAAGAATAAGACTTGGGGGATTGCTTCTCCACATCCCATACCATTTCTGTTTTAACTTCTTCATCCTGCTGCTCCTTCACATAAATATTTGTCCCGTTATTTCAAATCCAAGTCCAATCCCGATTCTTCTATCAACGTTCTGGTATCTTGAAAATAGTTTCCAAGCTCTTTGACAGGCATGTCCTGGACTTTCAAGTCTTTAAACTCAATAATAAACGGTTCTACTCCAGCCGGGTATTCTGCACCAAATTGTGAATTAATCAGAAGCTCCAAAGATTCCCCTACAAAAGCAACTTGGTTTTCCGGAAGTAAAATCCACTCTAGGAAAGTCGATGCATTATCGGAATTAGGTCCGCCTTTGACAAGTCCAACGCCTGCAGCATTTGCCACTGCTCCCATTTGCCCTTCTTCCTGATCCAAATATATGAAACCTACATTATTATTTTCAGGCTCTAAGAGCTGTTGGTGGAAGTAGTAATTATTTACTAGACCAAATGTATGCTCTCCTGCTCCTACTGCCCTTCTGATGTCTCCGTGTCCTTCATATATCCCTGCAGAGTTTTCTCTGACGGCAGCTATCCACTCAGCTGTTTTTTCGTCCCCCCACTCATATCTAAGTGCAGATACGTGTCCTATCATTCCACCGTTTCCGCCTCTGGTTATAGCATAACCGTTTTGCACCTCGGACCATTTTGGATCAAAAAGATCTTCTATGCTTTTTGGCATTTCATCTTCGCTGATTAAGTCCTTGTTGTAAATAAAGCCTCTGGCTCTTGCAGATATAGCAAAATACGAATTGTTATCTGCTCTGAATTCTTCAGGTATAGAGTCAATTCCTTGGATGTCGCTACCCTCTAGGTAACCTTCCATATCTAAGTACCCTAAAGCTCCCAGATCATTTGATATAAATATATCCGCTCTCGGGTTGTTCCCTTCCTCAATAATCTGAAGCGGGTTAGCCCCGTGAAGCGCTACAACTTCAATCCCTGTATCCTCCGTGAATTTGTTCAATAATTCTTCTACAAACTTTTCATTCCTTCCGGAATATACCACCAATTCATTTGACGACGAGTCCGAAGTTTGACCATCAGAACTGCATCCTGTAAATAGCACAACTGTTAAAAGAGTAATAACCAAACCAACCAATAATGATTTTTTCACTTTCCTGCCTCCTAAGATGTTTTGTACTTGTTTAAGACGTATTTCGCCTTTTTACAATTGATAATGAGTATCAATCTCACAAAGTCGATTATACATGGCATAAAATCCTTTGTCAATACCGATACATAATTATTTATATCTTTTTTGTATGTTATACTCTTCTTCCTAAAAAATAAAAAACGCAGGTTCCCTTGTGC
Organism: uncultured Eubacteriaceae bacterium; assembly: GCA_964582705.1. Lineage (GTDB taxonomy): Bacteria > Bacillota > Clostridia > Eubacteriales > Alkalibacteraceae > Alkalibacter. The sequence continues at coordinate 58,241 of CAZOTE010000001.1, forward strand.
ACATAGTCATTCCACTATAAATTGCCCCATCATGCCTCTATCTTCGTGTTCTAGTATATGGCAATGATACATGAAAAGCCCTTCTTTTTTAAACATTACTTTAATCACGACCTCTTCACCCGCATCCACATAAACCGTATCTTTATAACTCAGCTCTTCAGGCGGCGGTTTTTCACCATTTCTAGACACTACTTGAAACTGAGTCCCGTGAACGTGAAATGGATGTCCTGTAGCCATCATCCCTCCTACATTTCTCACTATCCAGTATTCAGTAGCATTTAAATCTACTCTTTCATCAATTCTATCCACATCGTAATATTTCCCATTGATAGTACCGCTTATGCCCATGCTTTGAAGCTCAAATACTCTGGTCTTTGTAATCTCATTATCTGGAATTTCAGCGACTTCTACCAGCTCATTTGGAATATTGGGGGATTTTTCAAGATCTTCATCCACGACAAATTCTAAAACCAAATCGTCACCTGAAACTAAGTTGACTGATTTATCATTAAATAAATAAAAATCCACAACAATTTCCGCCCTCTCTCCTGGTGATAGAAAAATCGACTCCATTTCTAACGGCCTTTCCAAAAAACCTCCGTCAGAAGCGATCATAACAAATTCTGCCCCATTGCTCAGGCTGACATTAAAATTCTGTGCGTTAGAACCATTTAATAACCTTAGCCGTATTTTTTCTCGTTTTACAATAAAATACGGATCCAATGTTCCGTTAACCAAAATATGGTTCCCTTTGTCTACTCCCATCATCGATACGTTATAATCAAAACTTCCGTCAGAATTAAAATCTCTATCTTGAACAACAATAGGAATATCATCTATTCCGTAATCATTTGGGATGCTTAATGAATCTGAAAACTCGTCTTCAATGTAAATGAGCCCGGCCAACCCATAATAAACTTGATCCGCCACCGTACCGGTAAAGTGTGGATGGTACCACAAGGTTGCCGCAGGTTGATCTACAACAAACTTTGCTTTCCAGGTTTCACCTGAGCTTATTCCCTGCATCGGACCTCCATCGTTTTCTCCGTCCACTACCAAGCCATGCCAATGAATCGTAGTGGGATCATCAAGGTTGTTTTCCACCTCGATGCTAACGTCCTGCCCTTTCACGAGACGAATCACAGGCCCTAAATATGAACCATTATAGCCTAAGGTGGGGGTTAACCTCCCCTTTATGAACTCTGTTTGAGAAACACCAGACTCCAGCTTAAACTCTGCAATACTAGGGTCTGCATTTAAGTCATCCAGTAGCTTTGGTATCTTAAGCTCATTTTTCCCTTCAAGGTCTGCATCCCTTCCTCCGAAAAACGTATAATAAGCTGTCAACACAAAACCAACGGCAGCCACCACTATGATTAATCTTAGAAATATATTTAGTTTTTCTTTCATGTTTTTCATTCCACACCTCGTATTTTCAATAAGCAACTAAAATACAATCAATTTTTTTTGGTTGTTGCTCAAACTTCACTCCATGCTTAATGCTACTTTTCAAACAGAACCAGATAAACGTCCATATCGTTTTTTTCTAAAAATTCTGCTATAGCTTTTGAAGCCACTGATTTGGCCTCCTCCTTTGGGTATCCGAAAATACCAGATGAAATCAAGGGAAATGCAATAGACTTTATTCCATGCTCTTTTGCCAGCTCCAAGGAGTTTTTATATGCAGATTTAAGCTTAAGTTCTTCGTTGTCGCCTCCACCTCTCCAAATCGGACCCACCGTGTGGATTATATACCTGGCTTTCAAGTTGAATCCTTCGGTTATAACCGCCTTGCCCACAGGACATTTTCCAATTTCATCACAAGCCCTTTTAAGCTTGTCTGCACCTGCGGCTTCAAATATGGCCCCGCATACTCCTCCCCCCATCTGAAGCTCTGTATTTGCAGCATTGACTATGGCTTCTGTATCCAATTTGGTTATATCGTTATTGATAATTTGAAATGACATGGCTGCCTCCCTACTGCTTTTTCTTTTATTAATACCCTTAATAATAACTATCATTAATTTTCTTTATTAAACTCGGTCATATTTACTAATATTTATTTCAGGATAAAAGCAAGTGGCCACCCGAGGGTGGCCACTTGCTTTTATTCTACTTATCTCGCCGATAAGACCTTTTGTAAAAATTCTTTGGTTCTAGGATTTTTGGGATTCGTAAACATTTCTTCGGGCGGAGCTTCTTCCATTATTATTCCTTCATCCATAAAAAGTACTCGATCTGCCGCATCTCTTGCAAATCCCATTTCATGAGTTACTACAACCATGGTCATACCCATAGCTGCTAGTTCTTTCATTACTGACAGTACTTCTCCTACCATTTCAGGATCTAGTGCGGAAGTCGGTTCATCAAACAACATTATATCCGGTTCCATAGCCAAGGCTCTAGCTATGGCCACCCTCTGTTGCTGTCCGCCCGAGAGCTGTCTTGGCATAGCATTGGCCTTTTCTGACAATCCTACCCTTTTCAAAAGCTCCAAAGCCTTTTTTTCCGCTTCTTCTTTATTTTTAAGCTTAAGTTCCAGCGGCGCCATCATTATGTTGGCTTTTACGCTAAGATGAGGAAACAGGTTGAATTGTTGGAATACCATCCCTATGTGCATCCTGATTTTATTTATATTTGCATCAACTGCAGTAATCACTTCACCATCAACGGATATCTTCCCATCGGTTGCCTCTTCCAGCCTATTTATGCATCTTAGAAGCGTTGACTTCCCGGAACCACTCGGACCAATCACACATACAACTTCACCTTTGCTAATTTCTACGTTTATCCCCTTTAAGACTTCAAGATCTCCAAAATATTTGTGTAAATTCTCGACCTTTATTTGTGCCGTCATATCTGCACCTTCCTCTCTACTATCTTAGCAAAATAGGTCAGCGCCGTTATGACAACCAGGTAAAATAGTGCGACCCAAGTGTATGTAGCAAATGCTTCCATGGATCTTCCTACATATATCTTTGCTTGATAAACAATATCGGCAAAGCCGATAACGGAGATAATCGAGGAATCCTTCAATGTTATAATGAACTGATTTACCAGGGAAGGAAGGCAAATCCTAAAAGCCTGCGGAAGTATTACCTTTCTCATAGCTTGCCAATGTGACAGGCCAAGGCTCCTTGCCGCCTCCATCTGACCTGTATTTACTGCCATTATCGCTCCTCTGAAGATTTCAGACATGTACGCTCCTGCATTTAGAGTTAGAGTTAACAACCCCGCAGAAAATGGTGTGAATCTAACGTTGTAGCCTAAAAACTGCAATAACTGAGGCAGCGCGAAATAGAAGTAAAACACTTGAACGATCATAGGAGTTCCTCTTATCAAACCTACGTAACCCTTTGACAAGTACTTTAAAGGTGTTTTGGACATTCCCAAAAGCGCTGTGATCAAGCCGACAAACAATGCAATTATCAAGGCAAGTACAGTCACCTGAACTGTCATTGACATTCCTCTAAATAACAAAGGATACGACTCGCTAAAAACTTTGCCTAAATTCATAAAAACAACCTCTTATTCTACTGAAATATATTTGTCTAAAATTTCTTGGTATTTACCGCTCTCGATGATGTTTTCCAGACCTGCATTAAACATTTCCAAAAGCTCTGTATTTTTATCTTTCATAACTGCGAATCCATAGGAAGAGCCTTTTTCCATCTCTGTGACCATCTTCAATCCATTTCCTTTGGATATTCCATATCCCATTACAGGATAATCTTCAAAACACGCTACGGAATTTCCGGTGACCACATCTTCATACATGAACGGAGACTCGTCGAAATAAACTAACTCGAAGCCATATGTTTCTGCTATAGACTCGGCGAAACTCGCTCCTTCTGTTCCAACTTTTACAGCTACCTTTTTCCCATTAAGATCATCATATGATTTAATTTCATTGTTAGATGCGCTGACAGCCATTACAACTCCAGAATCGTAGTAAGCCTCTGAAAAATCATACTTAAGTTTTCTTTCGTCAGTTATGCTCATTCCCGCAATAACCCCATCAGCTTGATTTGACTCAAGTGCTGCTACAGCTGCGCTAAAGCCCAAAGGATTAAGCTCGTACTCAAATCCTTGATCTTCGGCAATAGCGGCTAAGATATCTATGTCGATACCCACATAGTTTCCACTTTCATCTTGAAACTCGAATGGCGCAAATGTGGTATCAGTAGCTATCTTGTATACCTTGTCGCCATCACCCGAAGAAGAACAGCCTGTGAAAACCGCCAAAGAAACCATCAATGCCGTAAACAATGCTAATACTTTTTTCATTTTATTTCCCCCTAAAATAATTATTTATACCATCCCATTATACATTAACAAATCGTAAATATAAATATTTTAAAAAAAAACGAAACCCATAAGCTTACTTTAAATTTATCTTTTCCCAAGTTCCTTGATCGTGAATACTTTACCTTTTATCGTCTTCTTTTTAAGACCATTGTATACTTGTCTTCCTTTGCCTTCAAAAACCTCAACGTAAGTACAGGTATCCTGTATATCAATTATCCCTATGTCTTCAGCCTCGATACCCTCAATGCTACCTATCGCCCCCATTATGTCTACTGGCCTGATTTTCTTCTTTTTCCCTGCATTGATCCTGATACGAGTAATATCCTTGTGGATTTCTTCTCCTTTGCTCTTTTTAGGCTTGAGCCGTACATTTTTTCTTACCGCTTCTTCCTTAGATTTATATAAGAAATCCTTTGCCTCTTTTTTAGGAATGGGGTATCCCAGATATTCTTCTACATATTCAAGTCTGTGGCTTTCCTTTGGAGATAGCAGCGTTACTGCAGTGCCTTTTTTATTTATCCTGCCCGTCCTACCTATTCTATGGATATAATTCTCACGTTCGTAAGGCATCTCAAAATTTATGACATGCGTGACATCCTCAACGTCTATGCCTCTTGCCGCAACATCCGTTGCAACAAGGTAATGCAGCTCACCCTTTTTAAACTTGTTTATAGTCTGAGTTCGTTCTCTCTGAGTCATTCCTCCATGGAGGCTGCCACATGAATATCTTTTTCTTAACATATATTTGGCTAGCTTATCAGCTCTATCCCTAGTGTTGCAAAATAAAATACAGCTTCCCGGCTGCTCCGCAGCAAGCACTTTATTTAACATCTCCTCTTTATCGGCATCTTCAACCAAAATGTGATACTGGTTAATTTTATCCTCAGTAGGAATAACGGCTTTTATTTCTATTCTAGCGCTGTCGCTTAAATATTTACTGCATATCTCTTCGATTCTATCAGGAATCGTGGCCGAAAAAAGTAACGTGCACCTTTTTAGTGGCAACATATTTATTATACTCTCCACTTGATCTATAAAGCCCATGCTTAACATCTCGTCAGCTTCATCGATTACAAGGTACTTTATGCCATCTAGGACAAGATTGCCCCTATCTATATGATCCTTTGTCCTTCCCGGAGTACCGACTACCACATGAACCCTTTGCTTAAGCTCCCGTTCTTGAAGGTGAACCGGATGCCTTCCATAAAGCGCTGAAGCTCGTACTTTTTTAAACTTCCCAATATGCCCAATATCTTCTTTGATCTGAAGTGCCAATTCCCTCGTGGGCGTCAGTATCAGAGCTTGAGGTTTATTCTCCTCAATTTCAACATTTTCGCATATCGGTATGCCGAAAGCTGCTGTTTTTCCACTTCCGGTCTGAGATTTTACAATAAGATCTTTGTCTTCCATAATAAATGGTATTACCTTTTCCTGAACTTCCATGGGACTTTCGTACCCCAACATCCTTAAAGCTCTTCGAATATCAGGTCCGACGCCTAGATCTTTAAAACTTTTTTTATCCATTATATTACACCTCGATTTTTTTATCACACCACATTATATACCAACTACCATAAAATGAGTAGGATTAATTTTTTATAATAACTCATAGCTCCCACAACTAAAAAAAGCCGGAAAATCCGGCTTGTTGCTTAGTATCAATCGTATATCCTGATTGTAACGGTTCGTCTTCCGAATATTAGCGCTTCTCTTCTGGTGTTAAAGGCAACATCAATTTTGTTTCCCTTGATTGCGCCCCCTCTGTCCGCCGCTATTCCGTATCCGTATCCTGGAACATAAATTTTTGTTCCAAAGGGAATTACCCTTGTATCCACTGCTATTATACCCTTTTGCAGGGTTCTTCCCGTAGCAGTCCTGGTTCCAACTCCCGGATCTTGAGAGCTGTAAGCGGTGGCCGTAACAGTCAACGTCCTGTATGAACCGCTGCCTGACATGCCTCTGCTTGCAATGACCCTTGTTCCTACATTTACGATTTCATCTACAGGCTTTTTGACTACTTTGGTTTCGAGGGTGTTTCTGTCAACCTCTACGCCATCTTCATAGGTTACTTCAACAGTATTTAAGTTCAGGCCTTTTTTGCCGGATTGAACAACTTTTGTCTTTCCCACTTCCATAGAGGAATTGCTTCGTCTAATGGTCTTGTACGAAACGCTTTCTTCTTCTTCGATGATTTCTTTTGTAACTCTGGTAACTACGATCTTCATGTCGTCATGAACCTTTTCAGTAAAGTCGTAATTTACCTTATCCTCTTCTTTTAGGCTCACATTTGCTTCTACCAAAACTTCACCGACGTTTTTTGCCGTTGTAGCAAGCTCATAAGTCTGTCCGTCAACATCTACAGTGCAATCAAGTGCCCTAGTTATCTTTATAGTCATTCCTTCTTCGAGTGCCTCATCAAGTGGTGCAGAAACGTGGTCATTATCTCCTAATTTCAAGCCTGCTTCTTCAATTGCCTTTTCCACATTTTCAGCTGGTGTTAGAAGATCGATCGCTCTTTCGTCCGCCTCTATTGATATGTTTACCGCCCTGTGAATTTGGACTGTCATCTGATCCTCGATTGGCGACTCGAGTCCAGGATATATCCCGTCCTGGGATATATAGTCGATCTCATTTTCGGCAAGAACCTCTCTTACAGTGTCCTTACGAGTCCTTACCTCAATTTCGACTCCGTCATCGATTATCATTACCTGATTAAATGACATCGTATAACCGACTCCGGTGATGGACAATACCATGATAGCCAAGATTATCAGTACCCTTTTAATGTCGACTTGGTTGGATCCATCCTTTTTAAAAAACTTTTTCATTCAAACTGCCTCCTTGTATCTATAAGCTTTATTATGTCTTTTTACTTATAGTTCCGTCACAGTTGTAACATTATTGTAACACTTCCGTAAATATTTTTCAAGTTCAACCTGGATAGCCTTATGTCCGAGGACTTTGAGATTAAAAAAAGCCCCTTTTAGGGAGGCAGTATTACAAGTAAAAAGAGAGGACAAAAGTCCTCTCAGTCATTAAAACCCAACATT
>CAZOTE010000002.1:0-63315 GCA_964582705.1 uncultured Eubacteriaceae bacterium
ATTTAAAGGCTTATAGGTTGCCTTTATTAACCTAAATACATTATACAAGGATGATGTACATGGTCGATAATATTGTTCTATTTCGACATGGAAAGGCTCAAGACAAAGGTTCATCAATCCCCGACGAATTTCGTCAATTGACCGAGGAGGGTATTGTCAGCCTGCAATCCGAAATGATAGGCCTGATGAATATGCTGCCAGAAGATCTAAATATCCAAATTTGGGCCAGCCCCCTTAAGAGAAGTCTTGAAACTGCAGAGATTATCGACAGCTATTTAAAAAGCCAGAATATCATTATTTACGACTTTATAGGAAGCGGTGCATATAGTGCCTTAATAAACGAACTTAGGACATGTTCCAAAGATATGGTTTTAATTGCTGGACATGAGCCTTGGCTTGGCGACTGGAGCAAACGGATGACTGGTTGTCAGCTGCCTTTTAAAAAAGGAGCAGCAGCTCTTTTGAAGCCGGATTCATCTTTTGATAAGTTTGATATCTCATGGTTTCTCCAGCCTTATGCTCTAGCAGAACTCAGCTGTAAGATAAAGAGGTGATCGTGATTGGGCTTGGATATGATACTAAACTCCGCATTAAAAGAACTTGAAGGTACTGTTAAAAATCTATTTTGCCAGAAAGATGATCCTGAATCAGTTCATACTTTTAGAATCAAGGCAAGACAGCTTCGCTCCCTGCTTTATTTCTTTAAGCCTTTGATTGAACCTAGTAGCTACTCGGCTTATCAAGCCACCTTGAAAAATTTGGGTCTGGCTTTTTCAGAAATCCGGGAATATGACGTCATGATCAAATTTTGGATGGAAATAACCGCTTCCAACGAAGACCTACTTCCCTTTCCCGCCAAGCTATCTGACTATTTATCTGAAAGATTGATTCAGTTGAAGAAAGATGCATACTGCAAAGTAGATGAGGATTATGTTTTAAAAAGCATAAAGTCGATCGATACATCTCTTCTTATATACAATAGCAAAATAACTTCCCAGAAGGATTTTGAAAAATACTGTAAAAAGAGAATTGCATCGATGAGAAAAAGGATATCGATTGATTTCGACAATTTAAACATCTATGACGATGAGGCTGTTCACAGTTTGCGAAAACTAATTAAAAAACTACGATATTCTCTTAAATGCCTGCAACCCTATACAAAGTCTGACTATGAGAATTTGTTAAAAACCAGCAAAGATATTTCTGATGTCCTGGGCATCATCTGTGATTGCAACAGATTTATATGGATTTTAAGTAAAATCGGAAAATCTTCATCTATTGAATTTACATTTGAAAAGGGCGTCTTTACAGGATGGCTTATCGAAAAAAGAGCAACATACCTCGTTATGCTTAACAATCTACATGTTTAATCAACATTAATACAGATTTAACAGAGAGTTAACATTGAACAGATATAAATAAAGTCAAATTGCATATAAAATAATTCTACAGGAGGGATATCACATGATTTATGCGCTGGTTGATGTGGGTTCAAATACAATGAGGATGAATATTTACAAATGCGAAGAGCACAGTATCAAACTGCTTTTTGGAACCAAAAACCCTGCCGGACTTGCAGGTTACGTGGACAATGGATCAATGTCACAAAAGGGCATCAAAAAAGCCATCAGCGTACTGATGGAATTTAAAAGCATAGTCGATAATTTTGATATTGATGAGCTTTACGTATTTGCTACAGCCTCTTTAAGGAACATAGACAACAGCCTAGACGCCGTAGATCAGATACAAAACAAAACCGGCCTAGACATAGACGTCATTTCTGGAGAAGATGAAGCGATATTGGATTTCATAGGAGCAACAAAGATAATAGACGTTACCGATGGGCTCATAGTCGATATCGGCGGTGGCAGTACTGAGTTAGTGACATTTGAAAACAAGAAAATTATAAATGCCATAAGCATACCGATAGGATCATTAAATTTATACAAAAAATGCGTCAGCCATTTATTGCCCGATAAAAAAGAGAAGAAACTAATAAGAGATATTATAAAATCCGAGCTTGAAGGTATAGAAGAAATCATAAATAAGCCTTACAAAATAATTTGCGGAGTAGGCGGAACAGTCAGGGCAACCAGTAAATTAAACAACTCTATATACGATCTCCCGGACAATAATAGTGAAATCGATATAAAAAACATCAAAAAAATCTTAAAAATACTCTCAAAAGACTGTCGTGACTCTCTTGATACCATTTTGCAGGTCGTACCAGATAGAATTCATACGATAATACCTGGCATGATGATTTTAAGCGAGGTCAGCAAGGTCTTTAAGAGTGACCAAATAGTGGTAAGCTCATACGGAGTCAGAGAGGGTTATCTATATGACAAAATATTAAAGGAGAAAGCTTTGTATGGAAAACCATAACCAAAAATACGACACTAGTTATACCCAAAACCGGGAACTTTCGTGGCTTAGATTCAACGAAAGAGTGCTGCAGGAAGCGTCCGACCACTCGGTACCCCTTATTGAAAGGTTAAAATTCGTATCCATTTTCACAAGCAATCTCGACGAGTTTTTTATGATACGGGTAGGCAGTCTCTTTGATTTGTCACGCATAAAAAAAGAAACTCATGACAACAAAACCGGTGACACTCCAAAGGAACAGCTTGAGAAGGTTTTCAGTGCCGTAAGACCACTTTACTTGCAAAAGGATGAAGTTTTTTTTCAATTGGAAGATCAGCTGAGGGCGCATGAGATTTTTAACCTGAAAATGAGTGAGTTGACAAGCTCTGAACTTAAATTTGTGGACAGCTACTTTAAAAAAAACATCATGCCTCTTCTGTCTCCCCAGATAATTGACTCACACCACCCTTTCCCTCATCTTTGGAACAAGGGCTTATATATAATCGGCAATGTAAAGTATAAGGACAACTCTTCAACTGTTGGCATTCTTGGCGTTCCCAACGCAGTACCTAGATTTATATTGATGCCTGGAAATAGCCTGCGGTTTGTTTTGATGGAAAAGATAATTCTTTATTACTACGACAATGTATTTGACCTTTACAGCGTTGATAATAAATGCATTGTATCGGTTACTCGAAATGCAGATATCAGTCCTGAAGATGAAGCTTTTGATTTCGATGAAGATTTCAGGTCTCACATGAAGCAGATATTGAAAAAAAGATCTAAGCTCGCTCCTGTGAGGTTGGAGGTAGAAGGCGCCCTTGATAAAAAGCTTGGAAATTATCTCATTGGCAGACTTGAAATCAAAGATGAACAAATTTTTTTCAGCAAATCACCATTGATATTGGATTATGCTTTTAGAATAGGTGAAACACTATCAGCATCGGCGAAACGCGGTCTTGAATACCCTCCTTTCGAACCCCAGTATCCGTCATCTATAAAGCGACGGGAAAGCATCATAGGCCAAGTCTTGCGAAAAGACCTTTTGCTGTTTTTCCCTTACGAAGACATCGAGCCTTTTATTCAGCTTCTAAAGGAAAGCGTCACATCAAAAATTGTGAAGTCTATAAAAATAACCCTTTACCGTCTCGCTTCTCGGTCCAAAATAATAGAATATCTATGCGAAGCAGCTGAAAACGGAAAAGATGTCACGGTTCTTATAGAGCTTAGAGCACGCTTTGACGAAAAAAACAATATAGAATGGGCAGAGAGGCTTGAAGATTCAGGGTGCAAAGTCATTTACGGATTTGAAGAATATAAGGTTCATTCAAAGATTTGTCTTATCACCTGCATGGAGAGAGAGAAAATCAGCTATATCACTCAAATTGGAACGGGAAATTACAATGAAAAAACCGCCAAATTATATACAGATCTATCGTTGATTACAACTGATTTAGAAATAGGAAAAGACGCCGTTAATTTTTTCAAGAACATGTCCATAGGGAATTTAGAAGGAATCTATTTTAAATTGATGGTAGCCCCTTCATCTTATAAATGCAGGATAATTGATCATATTGACGAAGAGATCGCCAAAGCTCGGCGGGGTGAAAATGCCCGTCTGATTTTTAAGGCAAATTCACTCACCGAACGAAGCATTATTGATAAGCTCTCAGAGGCTTCTATCGCAGGGGTGAAAATTGATTTGATAATCAGAGGAATCTGCTGTATTTTGCCGGGAATCAAAGGGAAAACGGAAAATATAACCGTCACAAGCATAGTAGGCAGGTTTTTGGAGCATCCTAGGATTTATTGCTTCGGGAGCGGGAAAGACGCCAAAGTATATATATCCTCTGCCGACCTTATGACACGAAATATGAACCGCAGAGTGGAGCTTTCCTGTCCTATTCTGGACCAGGATAATAAAAAGAGGATACTTCATATATTGGATGTAATGCTAAGCGATAGTACTAAAGCACGTTTGATGTTAAGTGATGGAACATATACCAAAAAATCCAAGGCTGAGAAGGAGCCTCTAAACAGCCAAAAACATTTTATCAGGGAGGCTATGCTTTTAAGTATGAAGAACAATCACAATAAATCAGCTCTTTCCTTGAATTCAACCCTTAAAAAGAAAGTAATGAAAGGAATCGCTAAAATTTTGAATAGATTTTAATCATGAGATATTAAAACCGCTATTGATGGAATAACAATAGCGGTTAAGATTATTACTTAATTTTAATTATATTTTTTTCCAGACACTTAACCGAACTTCCCACGGACGACACCTCGATCTTCTCTCCTGTCAAGAATACAATTGGAGATTTAAGTGATTTTCCTTTTTCAAGAATTTTTTCCTTGTCTATTTTCACCAGCAAATCTCCCTGCTTTATACTATCTCCTTGAGCGACGCACAGATTAAATCCTTCTCCTCCAAGCTCGACAGTATCCATACCTATGTGAATCAAATATTCCATGTCATCGTTTTTAATACCTATTGCATGTCCCGTAGGAAAAGCCATGATAACTTCTCCATCAGTTGGCGCCTTAACCTCAACACCTTTAAAATCTATGGCGAAACCATCCCCCATTGCCCTTTTTGAAAAAACTTCGTCTTCAACCTGATCAATACTCATCAATATACCCTCCATAGGTGAAAGAAATTCTTTTTTATAAAATATTTTCTTAAACATAATCTCGTTTGAGCCGCTAAGCCAAACTTCCCCCTTGATATTTAATTTTTTAGTAGGCCATTTGCGTCGTTATTGGAAATCAAGCTTTCAAAATCATCCCTTACTTGTGGTACAGAAAGACCTACTATAACCTGAATTGCATTCCCGTTTCTGACTACTCCATGGGCTCCGGCTTCTTTGAAGTGATTATCCGATAAAAGTCTAGATCCGTCATTAACTGAAACTCTCAATCTCGTAGCACAATTCGTAACGTCTACGATATTTTCCACTCCACCTAGCGCCTCTAAAAACGCCTGAGCTTGTGAAGGCTTTTTGTTTGTGACTTCTGAAAGCGAAGACTTTTTAGCCTTGTAATCTGCTTTGGAGTACAGCCTTGTCTCGTCTGCGTCCTTTTCTCTTCCCGGAGTAGCCAAGTCAAACTTCAGTATAGCAAACCTGAATGAAAAGAAGTAGATGACCGTAAATATCAACCCTATTATGATCTGAATAATATAAGTGGAAGAATGATAGTTAAACAACGGCATCCAGTTTTGTGCCAGCCATTCTATTAGTCCTCCTCCAAAGTTACCCACAACTCCAAATGTATATGAGACTGCTGCCAGTGTCGCGGCCAGTACGGAGTGAAGGGCAAAAAGTGCCGGCGCAATGAACAAGAATGTAAATTCAAGAGGCTCGGTTATCCCTGCAATAACGGCTGTCAAGGTTGCAGGAATGAGAAGACCTGCTACTATCTTTTTCTTCTCGGGCTTAGCTGTTGAGTAAATTGCCAGCGCGATTCCCGAACAACCGAATACTTTTGAAAGGCCGTGAAGAGCAAAACCACCTGCCGGAAACATTTCTTTTAAGCTCATCGAAGATGTGGCAAATGACGACAGATTTTGCGTCCATTCTGCATATATTCCGCTTTCAACAACTGCAGGGCCAAAAATAAACGGTCCGTAAACAAAGTGATGAAGCCCAGTTGGAATCAATATCCTCTCTAAAAAAGTGTACAACCAAACTCCGAATACCCCAGTTGATGTTAAAAATCCCTGCATGGAAGCTATTCCTGCTTGTATTTGCGGCCAAACAAAGCTTATTAAAAGGGCTGTTGGTAGCATTAGGAAAAATCCGATTATGACTACAAAAGAAGATCCTTGAAATATACCTAAAAAATCAGGCAGCTTAGTATCAAAAAACTTATTGTGCAAATATACTGCGATGGCTGCAATAAATATGGCCCCTATCATCCCTGTATCTAATGTCTTTATCCCGGCTATGAGCGCAAGTCCACTGACGCCCCCCACTTCCAAAGTATAGTCTACATTAAATGTCGGTCCCCATAATTGAAGCAAGGCGCTTATAAAGTAATTGAACGTCAAATATATTACCAGAGATTCAAGGCAGGCTCTTGCTTGTGCCTTTTTAGCCAACGCTATGGGAAGGCCCACCACGAATAATAGCGGAAGCTGTCTAAACACTGTCCAGCCGCCTTCCTCGACGACAAACCAAAATTTATACCACATCCCGTCAGGATGGGCTATTGGTCCCATTATATCCTGATTTTTAAACAATATAGTCAGCCCTACAGTTATTCCTGCAAACGCAAACAGGAGAACCGGTACAAACATCGCTGCACCAAACCTTTGAATTTTCTGTTTCATTTTAATCACTCCATCTATAATTAGTGTTTGTCCATGACTTTAATTTAATTCAGGCCAGTACTCTTTATTTGCTTCTATTAAATCGTCAAGTATCTTCTTTGCAATTGTTGCACTTGGTACTGTTTTGGATAAAGTCATAGCTTGCCACAACTTTTGATAGCTTCCTGTTATCCAGGCATCCACTACCAGCTTTTCTACAGAAACCTGCTGCTCCATCAATCCCTTTTGAAATTGGGGAATTTTTCCGATGGTCAATTTTTCATAACCTTCACTTCCCACAAGACAAGGAATTTCTACCATACCGGTTGAATCGAAGTTTTCAATTGCCCCTCCGTTCTCCACTATAAGCAGCATTCTTTCCTTTGTATTAAAAGCTATGGCTCGAGCTAAATCTACTATGTAGCTTGCATGTTCATCGGGGTGAAAATCACAATTTTCTGCAGTCCCTTTATCTATTATATCTTGTGCTGCTTTAAATACTGTTTTTTCTCGCCCATCCATGACTTCATTGGCCCTGGAATATTCTTTTTCTGAATGTTCAACCACGTAGTCTTGAAACAAATAATATTTTAGATATGTATTGGGCAATGTTTCCGGGTCCAAAGCAAATACATCTTTTGCCTTGTAAAATGTGTCATTCCAGCTAGCATCCACATGCTGGTGGTGCCCCATATCAAAAGTATATCCATATTTCGCCACATGCTCTTTTATCTTGGGCATAAGATCATTTCCCTGCTTGTCCTTTATGCTGTTCCACCAGCCAAAGTGGTTTAAACCATAATATCTGACATCCATTTCTTTTCTGGAATTCAAGCCTGCAATCCTGGCCATGAGCTCTTCTATTCCAACAGGCATATCACATATATTAAGCACTCTTGAATCAGGTCTCAGTCTTCTCGTGGCTTCAGCTACTATTGCTGCCGGATTGGAGTAGTTAAGCATCCATGCGTTTGGTGAATATTTTTCCATAAAGTCTATGATCTCAAGTATCCCTCCTACGGATCTCATTCCGTATGCTATTCCCCCAGGTCCACAGGTTTCTTGACCTAGTACATTGTATTTTAATGGAATTTTTTCATCCAATTCACGCATTGCATACTTCCCGACTCTTATGTGAGCCATTACGAAGTCAATATCAGTAAAAGCTTCTTCGGGATCCGTAGTATAGCTGAACTTGATTTGTGGTGCCCTTTCCTTTAGAAGTATCTCACAAGCCTTTCCTATTACTTCCTGTCTGTCGCCATCATTATCGTAGAATTTTATTTGACGTATCGGGAATTTGTCGAGATTGTCCAGCAACATAATTACTATTCCGGGTGTGAAAGTGCTACCTCCACCTGCTATTGTAATTGAGCTTGATTTCATATAAAACTTCCTTTCGATTTTTAATCTAATTGTTTACCGGTTTGATCAGCGCGCTTGTTATGTGTTTATAGTAATTGTTTACATCTACATTTTCAATACTTTCTACCCATCGTGTTCCTTTAATCCAACAAGGGACATTATCACATTTTCCGTGATTTATCACAAAAAAAATCTCAAGTCTTAGACTCGAGATTTTTTTCCAATAGGATTTGTTTTCTTTTGAATTTTTCGTATTTCACATACATTATCTCTATTACCAAATAGTATATGATTAGAGATTCGTAAGGTGGTATGCTGGAATCATCCAACAAGTTGAATTGATATGGCGTTATATATATTTTTTCAGTGCTCAAGCTTGCTAGGGTATTGTCTTTAAGTCTTGTTATCGAAATAAATGGTATCTCCCTTAATTTCAGCTCTCTGGCCATCTTTATGACTTGCTGGGACTCTCCATCCAAGGAAACTATGATGAACAGGTCGTCCTTAGTCAGCCTTTTGGACAGCAGATTGAATTCGGCATTTCCCTCAAGGATGTAAATTAGGTCTCCTCCGTTTACGAAAAGTCTTTTAATTTCATTTACGACATTTTTTTGTACAAAACCAGACCCATATCCGATTACCCTTTTGGCTTTATAAATAAGCCTGCACACTGATGTAAAATCCTTATCTGCCATCTCCTCGGCGACTCTTTTATAAAGACCTAGCAAAGCCTTTACTTCATCAATTTTTTCTTCTTTTTGACTGCCTGATTCCATTTTTAAAATTGCTTTTAATTCACTGTAACCGTCTAAGGATATCTTTTTTGCAAAGCGAAGTATCGTTGTTCTCGATACACAGCAATGATCCGCCATTTCATAGATAGACATGGTCTTGCATTTTTCTTTATTGTTATATATGAACTGCCAGACCTGAAGATCTGTTTGGTTTAATTGCTCCCGGTATTCGTTAACAAGTTCTTCAAGCTTCATGTTGCACCACCGCTTCCAAATGAATTTGCTCATACCTCATTATACTACATTTTTGCAGCGTTAGCGTTTCACATTTTGATAAGTTGAAATACCTTAGTTCTCTCCAAGGCTTTTATAATCAATACTGAAATTGTGCTTCCTGCAATCGAGCTTACTCCAAACGGAATCACAAATGCAAACAAGGCTACCTCCCTGCCCATTAACAATGCGGCTACAGGGTAGGAGGCAAGCGCTCCTACTAAACCGGTCCCAACGACTTCTCCTAAAAATGCGTGGGTCATCTTTCTGCTTTTCATGTATAAAACACCACACATCAGAGCTCCTAGCATGCTTCCCGGGAAGGCGAGCAGACTTCCGGTACCCATTGAAACGCGAATCAGAGACGTTGCAAATGCAACTCCCACACCATACACGGGTCCCAAAATTACTCCAGATAAAACGTTGACCATATGCTGTATGGGAAAGCACTTGGCGGCTCCCACAGGAATAAAGAATCCGGACAATGATACAGCTAGTGCAATAAATAGACCTGCCAAAGATAATTTTTTGATGTTCATTTAAATCCTCCTTAAATTTAATCTATAAAATAAAAAGAGACCTGCCCTAAGCAGATCTCAATAAATACAAGCTATGAGTCCCTACGTTGGCATTATCCAAATCAGGTTTTTAGGGTCGAGACAGCATTTAGTCTCCTCTCAGCCTACATTGCGCAAGCTCCCCCATTATGTATAACAAGGTTTTGTTACTTATCTAGTCAATATATGTCATCTGAATAGCCGGATCTGTTTTTGCATTCCTCAGTCAAAATCCCAAGATATTTTGCAAGCAGAGGCGCATACGACAGGGCAAAAACGGTACTTGCACAGGCCATCACCTTTTTTCTCTGGGATTGAGGCACAGCCATTCCCATAAGGACTCCCATGGAGCATAACGAAAGCTTTAAAAGCCCTATATCTACAACAGTCATCTGATCTTTGTACTTTTGAGCATATTTCAGCATACCTTTCACTATAGACTACCTCCTCTGATTTTCTTTCAAGTCAGCAATACTAATTACAGGTTAAATTCATTATAACAAATTAACCATTTACATACAATGGCAAAAATCAGTTTCTTTGATGCTGGCTGGGGTACTAATTATTAAAATGATAAAGATGGTGATAAAAATGGAAAATTTAAAAAAGCACATCATATCATTCCTCTTGCCAATGGTCGTATGCATCGCAGTTCCCTTGGTGATTATTCTCTTTGAAATAAGTGTCGTGGGCGACTCTCTTTTCAACCAAAATAAAGCAACTTTATTACTAGGCGTTATATTGCTTTTAGTAAGCTGCATTTGTTTTTTTATTATTATTAAGCTTTTTATTTCCGTTAGCAAGAGCACTATTATGCCTTGGAATCCTTCTCAAAGACTCATTATGTCAGGACCATATGCCTATGTTAGAAATCCTATGATATTGAGCGTGATCTCGTTATTGCTGGGATATTCTCTGATTTTTGCTTCAACGAGGATATTTGCCTTCTGTTTTGTATTTTTCATAGCCAACAACTTGTATTTCTCGTTATTTGAAGAGCCTGATCTCTTAAAACGTTTCGGCAAAGATTACGCGCTTTATAAAAAAAATGTTCCCAGGTGGATCCCAAGAATAAAGCCTTGGAATCCACCTGGGAACAATGATCAATAGCTATCAAGTTCAGTAGACTCTTCTTCCACTGATGTATTTTGCTCTCCAATACGCTGTATTGATTGAAGTTATTTCAACTCTTCTTCCTGGCCTAGGTGAGTGAATCATGTTGCCGTTTCCTACGTAAATACCCACATGACCTGAAAAAACAACTAGATCTCCAGGCATCAAATCGCTTTTCGCAACGAATCCTCCGACGCTTCCCTGCCCTCCGCTGGTTCTAGGAAGACCTATGCCCAATTGTCTGAACACATACTGTGTGAAACCGGAACAATCGAAACCAGCTGGCGTCGACCCTCCACTTCTATATGGCGTTCCAAGGTACTGCCTTGCAGTAGCTACTATCGAAGAACCCAGATTAGACTTATATGATGAAGCCGAAGTTACTCTCGATGCAGTTACCACCGGTCTTGATTTGGTGCCTTCAAGCACTATCTTGGCAATTGGTTCAGCTATTACCTTTTCGCTTATAACCTTTGATTTTTCCGCTACTCCATTTATGTATAGAACTTCTTTTGTTACTTCCTTTTCGCCGTTCTTGCCTTCCTGCTCTACCTTCGTTTGTCCGATATACAAAGAAGAATCCTTTTTCTTCTCGGTGGCATATGATACTTTTTCACTGACGGTCTCTTTTACCATCGCTGATACGTCAAGGAATGGTTTTTCAACGCTTAAATTTATAGTGTCTCCCGGCATCAACTCTTCAAGGTTTTTATCAGGATTTGCCTCTTCCAAGCTTCTCAAGCCAGTTCCGTACGACCTAGAAATTGTCCAAGCTGAGTCACCTTGAGCCACCTTGTATGTCTGAATTTCTTCTGTATTTGCATTAACTCTTTCAAGTGCGTCAACTTCATCAAGTATCAAATCCGCTTGAACATTTTTTAATATTACTTCTACATCTTGCTCAAATGCTATGTCTAGAACCTCGATATTATTCGCTGACCCGGCAAGTCTTTCAATATATGGTTTTTTCATTTGTTCCAAAATTTCATTAGCTTCCTCGACAGTCGCTAGAATAAGCTTTTCTTCTCCGTCAACCATAATGACAGCCGCTTCCTGGAACACCTGAATATTTTCTTGCAATGCATTTGTTAAGCTGTCAATTTCCAAAGTCGAGCTTTTATCCACTCTCACTTTTTCGAAGGTTATTTCCTTTTCATAAAAAAAGTCTTCACCGTACTGATCTATAAGCTGTCTTTCGATTTCAGCCAATGCATCTTCAACCATCATTTGCTCTGATACATAACCCAGGTCCTGACCATTGAAGTACAGCTGATAAGAAAAGCTGTTTTGGTAGGTCAATACTCCTATAGCTATGGTCGCGGTAATGGCACCAGATACTGCCAACGCCTTTGCTCTGTCTTTTAATTGCCATGTCTGTACATCTACTGTTTTCATCCAGTTTTTGTTCATAACATTTCTCCCACACTCTTGATAGAGTTAAATTTTTCAACAAGAGTATTGTAACATTAAATATACAAATGTGCAAACTTTATTTACAATTTAGATACAACTTTTAAGGCTTTTTAGTTTCTTCATAATAATGAGGAATTTTCAGATCAAGTTCAATAACTGCTTTTTCTTAAGACTTGCAGAAGGGTGTTCGTTATTTTTTTGATATTAACTCAATCATCGTAACTCTAATCGTTATTTTGAACAACAAAGACCGGTTTTTTCATCATTTTCTATATATCTACTTAGTCATTTTAACTATATAATAATCTCTGTCGGAAATTGGTTAATTAAATAACTATCAGACAATTTGTTAATAAGAGAGGGGATACTCATGAAGAAAAATGGAATCAGCCGTAGAGATTTTATTAAGGGCGCAGCCGCAGGGACAATCGGCGTGGCTGCAATGGGCGTATTAGGAGCCTGTTCCCAAGGAGCCACATCTGTTGACGACATCAATTGGGACAAGGAATCAGACGTCGTCATAGTAGGCGGAGGTGGTACAGGAGTAGCAGCAGCCGCACAGGCAGCCATGGACGGGGCTCAAGTATTAATCCTTGAAAAAGCAGGCATCGCTGGAGGAACTACCAATTATTCCGGAGGAGTAATGCAAGCTTCTTCGACAAAGTATCAAAAAGAATTTACAGACTTTAAAGACGATACTCCTGAAAAACATTTTCAGCTTTGGCTTAAAGCAGGCGAAGGTCTGGTAGATGAAGATCTTGTAAAGGATCTTGCATACGGAGCACCTGATCATATTGAATGGTTATCTGATATGGGACTTAAATTCACTAGCGTTTATGGTCACAGCGATATACCTTATATAGACAAGAATTTGTTCGCAGACAGAATACACGTCTATGAAGGTGGCGGCGGCCATGGCGGCGGCGTTCCGATGGTTAACGCAATGTTGGATTCAGCAGTAGCAAATGGAGCTGTCATAGAATACAACACTGAAGTTACCGAACTTATAACAAACGACAATGGAGAAGTAATAGGCGTCGTGGCTAACCAAGATGGTAAATCCATAAATGTAAAAGCAAAAAAAGGCGTAATACTCGCTTCTGCAGGAATCGACAACAACAAGCAAATGGCAAAAGAACTTGCACCACAACAATACTGGGCTATAACCAACGGAGTACCTATGTGCGCAGAAACAGATACTGGCGATGGAATCAGGATAGCCATGGAAATTGGAGCTTCAGTATGCGGCTTTGGCGGAACTATCGACTTTTGCGGTAAAACCGGCGCTTCAACCGACAATAGGGTGCCACACTTCCCCGCTTTCATTGTTAACGGCAAGGGAAAAAGATTTGTTAATGAAGATGCTACGTACGCTTATCATTACAGAGCGATTTTTCAGCAGGAAAGCCAATTAGATGCTCCTACATACATGATATTTGGAGAAAGCAGCCTTTCAGATGAATTTGCAAGATGGAACAAAGAGAGTCTCGATAAGGATATAGCAGAAGGAACAGTGATACAAGGCAATACAATAGAGGAATTGGCTGCAAAGATAGAAGTTGATTCCGCCAACCTAGCTGATACTTTGGCAACATGGAATAACGAAGCTGCTAATGGAAAAGACAATCAATTCGACAGAACGACTGGATTAAAAGCAATAACAGGACCTTTTTATGCTTACAAAAATACTGCTTTCAACCTGGGAGCCATCGGAGGAGTAAAGATCAACACCGACGCTCAGGCTATTGATACAAAGGGCGAGATAATACCAAGGCTGTATGCTGGCGGATTAAATGCCGGAGGCTGGATAGGACCATACTATCCAGGATCAGGCACTGCTATAATCGGTACAGTACATTGGGGCCGAAAAGCCGGAGCTCACGCCGCTAAGCTGACTTCCCTTTAATATGTTGTTGCTGAGAAGATTCTCTTTGGTCTTCTCAGCAATAATAACAAGTATGAAACGAAGGAAGGTTTTATTATGAGAATCGGTACATCGGAATTAATAGTGGTATTAATAGTAGCTTTATTGGTCCTTGGACCTGAAAAGCTCCCCTTTTATGCAAAGAAATTGGGTGGGGCTCTAAGCACGATAAAGAACTATACAAATGATTTTACACGCGAGATCAACGAAAACATACTAGAACCGATCTCAACAATCAAAGAACCATTAGATAATGCTGCGAAGCCTTTAAGTAATCTAGCTGAAGAAATCAAGGCTCCGTTCAACGAAGCAAAAATGTCTGTTGAAAAAATTGGGCATACTGACGAAGAGAGCTTTCAGATAAAAACAACGGAAAAGAATGCAGTGGATAACGTTTAGTAAAAATAAGGATAAAAAAGGAGAATCCCATGTTAGGTAGAATCGGCACATCCGAACTATTGATAATTTTAGGAATCGCATTAATAATCTTTGGACCAAAACAGCTCCCAAAACTTGGCAAGACATTTGGTTCAACACTAAAGAGCTTTAAAGATGGAGTAGATGGCGATACAGAAGGTAATGAAGAAGAAAGCTAGACTAGGAGTAGATTGATTTGAAAAGGAAGAAGATCAGAAAAAAATCTACCAAGGAAGTCATGGGCATAGTTGATCACCTTGGGGAAGTACGGAAAAGACTGTTTACAATTATCGTAGTCTTCTTTATTTTTGCAATTGCCAGCTTTAATTACGCTGATGATCTGGTCAATATTTTGATTGAAAATTCAAAGAACCTGGGCTATTTTTTGGTATATCTAGCTCCTGGAGAATTATTCTCACAATATATTAAGGTTTCTTTGATATTAGGAATCACACTTTCTTCACCTGTGATATTGTTTCAAGTATGGGCTTTTATCAAGCCTGGGCTAAAAAAAGGTGAAAAAGCATCTGTTTTTCTCTCGCTTTTTTTCGGGTTGGCATGCTTTTTAATAGGAGCAGCATTTGCATATCTGATAGCAGTTCCCATGATGCTTAATTTTTTCATGACCGTTGACCAAAACCAGATTGTATCGCCGACAATATCCATACAAAATTATATAGGCTTCGTACTGTCGACACTGCTGACATTCGGCATTGTGTTTGAAATGCCTGTAGTGACAGTCTTGCTTACACAACTGGGTTTGATCAAGGCTGAATGGCTTGTTAAAAGCAGAAAAGTGGTAATAGTAATGCTATTTTTAATTGGAGCCCTTATCACTCCTCCTGAAGTAGTATCACAAATTCTTGTTGCAGTTCCCATGCTCTTGCTTTTTGAAATCAGCGTTATATTAAGCAAATTGATAGGCAGAAAAAAGAGAATAAAAGAAATGACATAATATAAATTAAGGAGATTAAAATGAAAAGAACTAAATTTATGATATTATCAGTTATATTAATTGCGGTATCGGCCATCACCCTTGGTTGTGGGTCATCAACGGCTGTCTACACTGACGGAACATACGAGGGAACCAGCGATGCAGGAATGCATGAAGGCCTGAAGGTTTCAGTATCAGTGAAAGATGGGAAAATTTCTGAGGTCAGCATAATTGAACATGATGAAACCGAAGGAATCGGTACATCAGCATTCGGTCCTGTCACGGAAGCAATTGTAGATGCACAATCAACAGATGTTGACTCTGTTTCAGGTGCAACAAAAACATCAAATGCCATCAAAGAGGCAGTTGATGGAGCCCTTGCTCAAGCAAAATAGTAATGAAGCGTTGGCAATTAATTTAACCAACGCTTTTTCTTTTCAGTATCTGCATAGATATGTGCATATGCCTGCACATTTTATTGTCATCCAGTGAAATTCCCAGGATTTCTTCAATTTTTTTTAGTCTGTAGTTCAAAGTATTTCTGTGAATGTGCATGATCTTTGAAACTTCATTTATATTTTTATAACATTCAAGATAAGCCTCCAGTGTTTCTGAATAGCTGGTATGGTGCTCTCTGTCATATGCTACTAATTTATAAAGCCCAGGATATATAAAAATTTTTGAATTCAAGCTTTTATTGATTGTCTTAATAAAATGTTCTTCAAAAAAATCATTGTAATAATGCAGTTTCCCCTCTTCTCTTCTTACGCCAAATCTATATGCAGCTTTTGCCTGCTCGTAGTAAACTGTGGATTCTGAAAGCTCATAGAACTTATCGCTTATACCGCAATCTAGATCAAATTTCCTCAAAATAGAATTAATTCTTTCAATCGATCCTTGAATCTGATTCCCATAGAATAGAAGCACGATATTTGACTCGTGGACAGTCGCCTGTGCATAGGGTAGCTCTAACATTATATCCTCCTGAAGATTCTTTAAAACCGAAAGGTTGAAATTGTTGATATCAAATGGAATGTTTACTATCTGATATGGAGCTTGCCAATTAAAATTACCGATTTTGAATGCATGATCAATCTTTCCGCTATCATAAACATCTCCTTCGATTAGATTCGAAAGGAATGTCTGTTTGTATGAAATGCTTTCGTCGTTAGGTGGGTTGGTCTCCAATATCAGATTGAGCACTATCATGCTCAGGGAATTTACGATTTCCAAATCGATCCTTATGAATTTTTCATAAGACTCAAGAACTCCTATCACTCCGAAAAAACGTTTTCCGTCAGATATCTTCCTGGCGATTCTTCTGAAATTTTGAGCAAATCCCCAGTCGAGATAAAACGGAAAGTTTCTTTTTAAAGTCTCTATCTTAGTATTGTCAGATTCGATCTGGTTCATAAGCTCTTGATCGGCATATCCTTTCTCCCTAATTGAATCCCATACAGGTTCATTTAATTTTTTGTCCGGGTACAATTCAACTAGTCTATATCTGGAGTCGGTTACCGTAATAGGATTTTTTAAATATTTGAATGTAATCTCCAATATTCTCCTCATATCAGATTTGTTCAAAATCGCTTCAAAGACTTCGCTTCTATACAGTACAAGCTTATTCTCTTGTTCCAGTAGCTCCTTTATGATTTTAATGCTTGATTTTAAAAAATCTCTATCTACTATTATAAAATTGCATTCACAACCATACTGGCAGTGAACCGGCTGGTCCGATATGATTATCATACCACCCAACCTTTGTGTAAATTCTTCCGCTTTTCCATAATATATAGTTCTTGAGTCCTTCTCTTTTGAAAATTCAGAAACATGACAAATTTCATTGATATCCCTATCCCTCACTTGGATATCAATGAAATCAGTTCTAAAGCTCTCAAGATGATTTAGTATATTCTCAATCTTCACTAATTACTCCATTCATAATGATTATTTTAAAGGCTACTTTCCGTTAAATATTTATTTAATATCAATATTCACCTCTGTGATCTTCCTTTTTCAAAGTTCCAGGCATCTCTGACCATATCTTCGACGCCAAGTTCAGCTGTCCATCCCAGCTCCTCTTCTGCTTTTTTAACATCTGCGTAGCATTTAGCAATATCCCCTTGACGCCTTTTTGTTATTGAATACGGTATTTTTATTCCATTGATTTTTTCAAAGGCTTTTATAAGCTCCAAAACAGAGGTTCCTCGACCTGTTCCCAAATTATAAACAGAAGTACCCTTTTGTGATTTTTCGATAGCAGCTACATGCCCCTTAGCTAAATCAATAACGTGTATGTAATCTCTTACCCCTGTTCCATCGACAGTGTCATAATCATCTCCGAATACTTTTAGCTCTTGGAGCTTGCCTTTTGCTACTTGAGTTATAAACGGCATCAAATTATTCGGAATCCCGTTTGGGTTCTCTCCAATCAAGCCGCTCTTATGAGCTCCCACCGGATTGAAATATCTTAACAATATCACTGATAATTGTGGATATGCATTAGAGACGTCACTAAGTATTTTTTCGCTGATAGCCTTGGTTTCACCATATGGGTTAGTTGTCGGCAAAAGTTCCATCGTCTCTTCAAAGGGCACCTTGTTCTCACCGTATACAGTGGCAGAGGATGAAAATACGATTTTATTCACTCCATACAATGTACACATCTTGCTAAGCAATATGGTGCTTACCAGATTGTTATAATAGTATTCGATAGGCTTTTCAACAGACTCTCCCACCGCTTTGAATCCTGCGAAATGAATAACGCCATCAATATCATTTTGAGAAAATATCTTTTCCAATTCATTTATATCAGTAACATCGCTTTCATAAAACTTAACCTTAATCCCTGTAATCTTTTCTATATTATACAATATTTCAATTTTACTGTTAGAAAGATTGTCAGCAATTATCACATCATGCCCGGATTCTATAAGAGAGATGCATGTGTGGGATCCTATGTACCCAGCTCCGCCGGTAACCAGTATGTTCATATCTACGCCTCCATGCAGTTATTATTGCCAGTCGCTCGATTAGTCATCGTAAGTGCCCTTCTTATTGGCCTTTACCAGCTCTATTTGGCTTTCAAATAGCTGGTTTTGCAGATCCAAAATAGTCTTCCTGCTTTCCTCGATGTCATACTTGTATTGCTTTATCTTCTTGGAGTGCTGTTCAAGGCTGTCTCTTGAAGTTTCAAGTTCTTCCTTTAATCTGTCATTTTCCAGAGAGAGCTCTTGATAGATCTCGTTATTTCTACTGGCATACTCTTTGTATATACGAATCTGCTCTTTCAGCTCCTTGATATTCTCTAGGTTTCCTATCTGTTCATTGAGCTCATCGTTTAGCATCTTTTGGTTTTTTAGACATTCTGACAGGTTTAGAGCACAGAGCAACAAAGCCATGTTCTTATTCATCAGAGGATTTGACTTTTTTACATCCAAAAGCATATCATTAACTGTCTCGCAGATTTCATCCATATGCTCTTGTGATATGTCCCCAACCAATGTATATTCCGCACCTTGTATTTTAGCTATGACTTTGTTTTTATTATCCATGACAAAAACCCTTCCTCCAGTTCATTTTTTGTTGCTTAGGCTTTTTTACTTTCTAAATCTTCAATTCTTTCTTTCAAATCATCTATTTTATTACAATGTTCAACTAGCCTTTCATCAACAGCTGTCTCACCTTCCTTGTAAAGAATGTAAAGCTTACTGCCAAGTTCTTTATAAATTCTTCCAAGCTCTAGCTCAGTCTTTTCTATCTCTATTCTAATTTTTCCGGACTCAATCAATTTTTCGGACTTTTCACCTGCTTTTTTTGCCGCTTCATTTGCTTTCTTGCTAAAATCATCAATAAATCCCATAATAACCCCTCCTTGTTTAAACTTTAATCAGAAGCCGCGTCCGCCGGTTCCGCCTCCACCGCCTCCGCCGCCTCCGACGCTAAACCCACCGCCTCCTCCGGATCCGGAAGAATGCTGTGTCATTGCAGATTGGACTGCGTTTCTGGTAACTGTGTCAAGAGATGTGTTAAGTGCGCTAAAGGCGTAAAATCCTGCGTAACCGTATCCTCCTCTTAAGTAAGTCAAATTCGGATCGCTAAAGTCTGAATCTTTCAATACTACCTTCATTGTCTCTATAACCTTATCTGCAACTCCCAATGACACGGCGTAAACCAGATAATGCTCCCATAATATGATGGACGGAACTACTGCGTCCTCAATTTTACTAAAATCAGTCAAAAAATCCTTGAATGCTTTCCATTTTACGAAGTCTTCATTGCCGCTTTTGCTCCTTCTTTTAATCCTGATGGAAAATATAACGATTAGGATTCCTAAAGGAACATTTATCAATGTCAATAAGACTCCCCATACGGCACCTGCAACGCCTAGGATAATGCCACTGATTCCTAAAAGAACTCCCATGATGGCTCCATAAACTGCTTTATCGTCAAAGAAATCGCAACCCTGGGCTTTGCCTTCAATTATGGTCTTCCATATATCATAGTCATCATAAAATGCCAAAGCGTTTTTTTTGTTCTTGGAATACTCTTCGATATCGTCAAAAGTAACAGATTTTCCGTTTCCAATTTTGCCGATCAACCAATCCTTAAGGTGTGCTTCCTCTCTGGTAAGGTCTCTGCGCAAATTATCGGAATTATCTGTTATGGTATAAACATCTTCCATTTTGCTTCCAAAAATCAGTCTTTTTTTCTCCACCTTTTCATAAGTCAAAGTGAAAGCCTTATTTCTAATCATATTTAGAATAGTCGCAGTCAAATCCCTAGGAGATATTTTTTTGAAGTTGTAATTATAGCTCATGACAGCAGGCCCGTAATCTGCAGGCAGCTCCCTGTAATATTTACCATAAAAATCCGCCTTGAATTCTTTATCGTATTTAAAATATATAAAGATTGTCCCTGCTGCCATGAAGATAAACCAACCTATGCCTAAAACGCTCAACGCTGTTTTTATTGCTCTGGCCCTGTCACGCTGGGCATTTGCTTCATCTGCTCGCGCCTGCTCGACTCTCAGTATTTCATCCAGTGCATCTATATTTGTTTCTTTAACGACACCTGATAAAACTTCAGTTGAAAAAACAAATCTTGCATCTACCGCTTCGCCAGGATGCACTCTGTCTATCTGAAGCTTTGCCTGGTTATTGTCAACCAGCTCACTGACGCCTGTCAAAGGGCCATGAGCAAATATCCTTAATTCATCACTCCCGGTAGGCAAGTACAAATCTATCTCTAGATTGTTAATTGTGTCTTCCCAGCCTGTGCCGATAAAATTCCAGTATACCTCACCAACGTCATTGTGCAACACGGCGACATTTGAGAGGGTGTACTCAATTACCAGTGTCTTTATACTGCCATATGTGGGAGAAAATATTTTAAGTTCGGCTCTTTGATCGTCTACACTAAGCTCGTATACTCGCTCATCCCCAGGAATGCCGCTGCCTATGCCTATTTGTGTATACTCCTCTAAATTGCTTGGAGTCAATGGACTTCCCGGATCAATCAGCCTTGACACCCTGATATCAGATATCTCATGGGCATTATACAGCCCCGAGCTTCCCTCCAAGTCACCCAGGCTTCCCGTTATCGGCTTTTCTCCTCCTGAGGAGTATTCCAAATCCCAAATTTGGCCATTAAAGCTGCCATCGTATGTAATCGCCTCTGTTACCTTCATCGATCCATCCTGCTGGATATAAGCATCGATCTTATATCCGGCGATGTCAAAATCCACATTTGATACGGCTGCTTTTACCGGAGATGTCATAACTAATGCCAGTAATAATAAGGCCGTAAAAAACTTTAATCTACTGCGATTAAAAAGTAACATTGGGGTTTTCCCTTGAACTTTCTTCGATTTCAAAAAATTTCTCAGATTTAAAGTTAAACATGTTAGCCACTATATTGCTTGGGAACATCTGAACCTTGTTGTTGAACATCAATACAGTATCGTTGTAAAACTGTCTTGCAAAACCTATCTTGTCCTCTGTTTTGGAAAGCTCATCCTGTAAACTCAAGAAGTTTTGATTTGCCTTAAGATCAGGATAACTCTCAGCCAACGCAAACAACCTGGACAAAGCAGATGTAAGCTGGTTGTTGCTTTCCATCTCTTCAGTAGGAGTTGTAGCTTGAGTGAATTTATTCCTTGCACTGATTACAGCATCCAATGTTTCCTTTTCGTGGGAAGCATATCCTTTAACCGTGTTCACGAGATTCGGTATGAGGTCGAACCTCCTCTTTAATTGCACATCTATTTGCGCCCATGAATCCTTAACCCTATTTCTCAGGGATATTAAAGAGTTGTATATTCCCGCTACAGCCAGCGCCAAAACAATGATTAATCCTCCAATAACATACCAATGCATTTTTCTTCTCTCCTTTTAATCGAAATATGGTTCCATGCCTTCATTTTCGTAAAACTTCTGCATCATCTCAAGCTGTTCCCTTGTTATTCTTGGACTTGACAGCTCCGGCAAGTCGTCCAGGCCGTAATATCCAACATCTAGAGTTTCCATCCCCGGTTCTTCAATTCCACCGGTTTTTTTGCATAGCATAAAAATAGTGTACAAATAATAAATCGATTTTGGATGTCCATGCTTGCTTTTGTCCAATACACCCAGAAGTTTTACAGCCTCTACGTCTATTCCCGCTTCTTCCTTGGTCTCCTTGACTGCTATTTGGGAAGGAGTATACCCAACATCGCAAAAGCCTCCTGGCAACGTCCACAGCCCATCTACTTTTTCTTTAACCATCAAAAATTTTCCTTCATCATTGAATATCACGCTTCTAAGGTCGACTTTTGGCGTAACATACAGGGTTTCGCTGTGCAAAGCTAAGCTTATCTTTTGAGGATCTTCAGTGCTTAATCTTGATATTATGCTAACAGTCGCATCCATGATTTGATTATATCTGTCAATCTCATATTCATTATTGACATAATGCAGCCCTGTTTTCGCATAGGCTTGAATTTGCATCGCTAGTTCAAATATGTCGTTTTTCATTATACGCTCCTTTTACTTGTTTAAAATGTTTGAGAATCTAAAATAATAATCGTCTATAATATTGTGTATCAAGGCTATTATGTATGAAGAATTGTAAATCTTTCTCTTCTGCATTTTATACCTTATACCGGGAACTCCAGAAGTATATTGCTTATATAAAGGAAAAGCCAATGAAAATTCCTTTATGTTGATCTTTCTGGGAGTTGGTATGCTGCAGGAGTTTTCATGGAACCTTGCATTGCTGATTTCCACCTCGTCTCCTTTTACCTTGGCATTAAACCAATAGTTGCTGTCGTAATTTATTGAAAACAGCTTGTAATCCTGATCGTTATTTTCAATGTGTTCCAGTATTTTCATCCATTCTTCCGTATAAAGCTTCACGTGATGACCCCCCTTTATTTCTCGATAATCGTTTTTGATAAAAAATTAGAATCAGTTCGATACACAGTATGAATATCTGCAGATATTACAAAAATTAGAACGTACAGTTCTTTCTCGGTGAAATACCTCCCATACATCCTCCCGTATGATTCGACTATTGGAAAATCTTTGCCCGAATAATTCTTCGGACTGCCATATTGCAAATACGCTCTTTTAAATTCCTTTTTGTGATGCTCTGGACTGTTCGAGATTATCTCGGCATCGAATACGGTCCAATCATCATAACCTGCAACTTCCATACCCGAAGTTTCTTTCTTCACTATAAATTCGGCTACCGGATTTTTGGCTCCCAAGCTTCTTAACACCAATACCTCCAGGTCATATACTGGTATCATTTTGATCCTCTCGATATCCCATTCACCCTTTTGATCGTGTAGAATCATTGGGGTATCCTTCCCCTTTATTATATAACATCCATAAAAAGAATTGAAATACTTACTTTGAGAATCGTACAACAACGAGCTTCCCTTTTTAAATGCCCCAAAGTTGTATCTAATGCTCATCTCTGCATCTGTTTTGAGAATTTTAGAAATATCTGAATCATTGTATGTAATGACAAATGGATACCAGTCCTTCTCCCAGGTAGAGAGACCACCGGGAATTATTACGTCTATATTTTCTTTGACAAATAGAGACTCTCGATTCTGTTGAAAACTGTAAACGCTCATAATAAATAAACTTCTGATAAACGCGAACTGAAAAAACAAGCTCCCAGCGGCAACTGCAATGGAAATGATAGCGATAATCCTTTTAAGCTTTTTCATGTATAAACACCTTAAAATCATCCTCGCTGCTAATCGGTATGATTTTGTGTTTGCAACTGCCAAGCAGCATCAAATTACCCTTTCGCTGCGGTATTTTCATTAGCCCATACACGGCAACTCCTACCGGTTTTGATTGTTGCAATGTGAAATTTACTGTATGCATGGTGCCCCCCGTTACGCCTGATTCTACGACAAATACCTTTTCACTCAAACAAGCTTGAAGCTTGTCTCTAGAAATAAATTTATAATTTTCAACGCCTTCATCCGGATGATACTCGCTTAGTAGGAGCCCTCCCTTATCGAGTATGGCTTCAGCAAGTCCTTTGTTATCCTTCGGATATATCCTGTTTATCCCACCGGGAAGTACCGCAACCGTCATCCCATTAGTCTCAACAGCACCTATGTGCGCACAAGTATCGCAACCGGCAGCAAGGCCGCTTACTACTCCGATACCCTCACCAGCAGATACCCTGCCGTAGTCACAGGCTGTGCTTCTTCCCTGACGGGTGGGATTTCTAGTTCCTATAATTCCCACAAGCTTGTCTTTTAGAATTTCTCGATTCCCTTTTAAATACAAAACCGAAGGGGATGCTTCGATTATTGAGAACTTATCCGGATATTCATCATCGACAAAGCTGCAAATCTCTACATCATTTTTCAGACATGAGTCGATAATGTCGTCTTTCATTCTTATAGCCCTAGTGATAGCTTCAGAATCAATATTAAAATTTCTGATCATCTGGATAAATTTAATTAAATCCTTAAAAGCAGCACTATCAAAATCGCTAAAAAAATTATAGGCATGCCTTATCGTCGCGCTTCCTATTCTATCAATTTGGCTCAATGTTAATATCTTTTCAGTTACATCCATTTTCATCCTCCATTTTCAGCAGGATTATGTATCTCTTATCATTATACCAAAAAAGAACCTTTTAGGTTCCCTTTTGTGGATATAGTTTATTCCTTGCTAAAATACCCGGCTACATAATAATCTTCAGGTATGCCATAGTTTTTGGCGCTTTCGTTTGCTATGGTCCACTTACCGTTGTAGCTGTAATTATTCATTATAAGATCAGTATACAGCATGGCGATCCCTGCATCCAGCATGTCGTGCTCGTGGTTTATGCTCTCCTGTGTTTTTATGGTCAGATAAATTTTTTTATCCTTGATAAAATACCTCCATGGCTGCCTGTTTAAAGTGGATGGTGCTAGCCTCACATAGAAGAACACACTGTCCAAGCCCAAGTTCTTAAGCTCATCGGCAGTTGGATTGTATCCCCACTTATCAAGATATACTATTTCCTCTGGCTTTAACCTGGCAGAAGTATTGTCATCCACTACTTTCAGATTCGCCTGGGAATAATTATCTCCTGTATGAAGGGGATTTATGACCTTCTTATCTCTTTTTTTGTAACCCACTGCTATCAGTGCTGAAGCTTCCCTTGAATCCTCTATGCCTAGTGCCTGTTTAACCAACGCGCCATCTTCTGGAATATTAAGCCAGCAAGTGTCTATTGATTTTGACTCAAGATCCAGCATTATATTCTCAGCATAATAGCCCGTCTGTATCTGGTGGTTTTTCACTTCGTTACTTAAAAACAATATGTATTGGGGTGCTTCTATCATCAAACCGTTATAGCCTGCTATTCCGTTTAGAAGCTTCGATATTTTTTTGCCATCTTCAAGTATTACAGCCTTCATATTTGTGCTGCAAACCAATTCGTATTTTGGCTTGCAGGAATCTATAGACCCCTGTAAGGTTTCAACAGGCACTTTTTTGTCTTTAAAGTCCCTTACCGATTTTCTTTCTAGCATGACTTTGCGGATATCCATAAATACCACCCTCTCAATTGTTTGATCTTTAAATTATGTTTATAACTTTATACCCTTATTCGCTTTTGATAAATCAATAAACCTTTATTGATTGAACATTACATTCTCATTTTCAAATAGCACCTTGATCAAATACACCAAGGCAACGCCCACCATGAGCGAAACCCCAATATTCAAAGCCAAACCCAGGACAGTCATCTCAAAGCTCAAGACGCTTTTTAATGCTACGATGCTTCCGTAAACAGGTATTGCGTACTCAAAGAGCTCTGGGGATTGCATTGAATACATATTACTGAACGCTGCTATCATTACCATGAAATATATAGGCATCAGGTAAGTGCCCGCTTCCTTGACATTTTTTGCAATAACAGAAGCAGCGCTGATCATTCCGACAAAAATTACCTCCATGGATATCAGTATTCCCAATATCATAAGATAATCCACTGCTCCGTAGTTCACATAATCCGTTATATTCATGCCCATTTCCCCTGAAAATGATCCAGCCAGCAGAGGCAGTGCTATGATAATTCCCACAAGGGAAGATAGCGCGCTTAAAAATGCCAGTATCCCCAAACTTATTACCTTTCCGAATGCTATTACTTCTCTCTTTACTGGAGTCATCAGCAATGTAGCCATAGTGCCTCTTTCCTTTTCTCCTGCGATAGAGTCCGGTCCTAATGACATTGCTCCGGCAAACAAGAAAATGGTAATCAGCATGGGGAGCAGCATCGACAGAAGTCTTCCTGAAGCCCTCTTGTCATCTACTATCACCTGTTCTGGGTTGTTCATGTTAAGCTCAAATATACTAGCGTAAGCTTCATCTCCCATTCTGATTCCCAGCATTTGGTTTTCGTATTGAGTGAGTATGTCTCTGACCATGTAGAAAGCTGAAGACGAGTAATCCTCACTTGAATTGTGATACGTGTTTACATAAGGAGCAGCCATCGAGGTGTAGCTCGTGACTTTTTCTTCAAAATCAGGATCAAACTCAATCATTACCTCGATGTCTCCCGACCTAATATTTTCCTTAATATCTTCCATTTCGTCCCTTTGGACAATGGTGACTTGCGAACCGGTTGCTCTGATCGCATCCACCACATCTTCAGGTGCCTCTACAGCAACTATTCTGGAAGTATGTGCTTCAATATCCTCCATCATCCCGCTGGCACCCATGCCTATGATGCCGTAAAGAACCACTAGCATGATAGGAGGAAGAATCAACGTTGTAAATATCAGCCTTTTATCCGTGAAAACTCTCTTTAGCTCTTTTTTTATTATTACTCCAACCATCTCAAGCATTTGTTATACCTCCTGAAGCTTGGTCGAAATAGAGCTTGAAGAATGCATCTTCAAGATTTTTCCGTCCCGTGTTCCTGCAAATTTCTTCAGCAGTTCCTTCAATACTTAGTTTTCCGTTGAGCATTATTGCAATCTTGTCGCAAAGCTTTTCTGCCACGTTCATTATGTGCGTCGATATTATAACGGTTTTACCCGCTTCTTTCATCTCCAGAAGATAATCGGTAACGCTCTTGGCAGTAATAATATCCAGTCCATTTGTAGGCTCGTCGAATATTATCACCTTGGGATCATGAACAAGGCTGACAGCGATGGACAGCTTCTGCTTCATCCCTGTGGATAATTCTCCTATTGCCATGTTTTCAAAATCCGAAACATCAAACCTCTTGAAAAGTTCTTCTTTCCTTCTATAAATCGCTCCAGTATCCATTCCATGCAGCTTTCCGAAATACTCGATGGTATAAGCAGGCGTAAAATGAGTATCCAGTTTTAATTCATTTGTCAAAAAGCAAATCTCTTTTCTGACTTTTTCAGGATTCGATGCAACAGTTATCCCTTCAACGTTTATTTCTCCTTCTGTAGGCTTGATTAGCGTTGATATACATCTTAACGTAGTTGTTTTGCCTGCTCCGTTGGGGCCTAGAAGCCCGAAGATTTGACCTTTTTCGGCTTTAAAGGATAGACCATCTACAGCAATTTTTTCTCTTTGCTTGGTTTTTTCTTTCTTCATATCTTTTTTGCTGAGTCTGAAAATTTTTTTTAGATTTTTCACTTCGACCATATTACCGCCTCCTAGCTTCCATATACAATGATAACAGCATTTTAAAAATCCTTAAACCTGAACAGCATATTTTAATGGATTTTTAATATATAAAAAACCTCCAATTGAATCGGAGGCATCATAACCAAAATATAAATAATGATAATATCGATACAAATAAAAAAGAAGCGACATACATCATTTTTATTGTTTTATGGATATCACCAGTTTCGGCGTTTTTTCTTTCATCGCCTATTGTAGGCTTGTATACAGGTACGCCCCAATAGTCGTGAGTCCCGCCTAACTTTATGTTCAAAGCCCCTGCAACCGCGCTTTCAGACCAAGCTGAATTTGGACTCTTGTGATTGCCGTGATCTCGAGTGAGTATATGCCAAGCATTTTTACAGTCGTATCTTAAAATATAAGCAGCTATGACCATCAATGCTCCACAGATTCTTGCAGGGAGGTAATTTAACAAGTCATCAGCCTTAGCTGAAGCTTTTCCAATATATTCGTATTTTTCATTTCTATAACCCACCATGGAATCAAGAGTGCTGACGGCCTTAAAGACCATAGCTCCAATCGGGCCTAAAAGCAAGATATAAAACATGGGTGATATTACCCCATCAGTAGTGTTTTCAGCAATGGTTTCTATTGTCGCCTTTACTACCTCTTCCTCAGACAGATTCTCCGTATCCCTGCCAACAATATTAGACACTCTTTTTCTTCCTCGCTCCAGAGACTTTGCCAATTCATCTTTAACCTGAATTCCTTCAAAATGAAGCGATCTGATAGATAAGGTTGTATATGTTAAGAACACCTTTGCTCCAAATCCTAAAGAGGGATTTATCGACTTTGAAATGCTAAGAATAAACCAAGTTATCCCGGCAGTAAATAATGCTGTATCTAAAAGCAAGGCGACACCCGCTAAAGTCTCCATTTTTTTACCTTTAAAATGCTTTCGTATAAGTTTTTCCTCAAAACTTATGAACTTGCCCATTATCCTGACTGGATGGTAAAACCAATAAGGATCGCCTATCATAAAATCCAGCATTAGAGCGAGTATCAAGATAATAATGTTCTCTTTTATCATGTCGTCCTCCGAATAGGATT
The DNA here is from genome assembly GCA_964582705.1 of uncultured Eubacteriaceae bacterium. GTDB lineage: Bacteria > Bacillota > Clostridia > Eubacteriales > Alkalibacteraceae > Alkalibacter. The sequence goes on from CAZOTE010000002.1 coordinate 28,627, forward strand.
TGACAATATTGTTTCTAAATACTCCACCAGCATGGAATTTTCTTTTTCACTTTTGACCCCAACCCTAAAGTACCTATCCCCTAGACACTGGTAGTTGAAACAGTTTCTTATAAGGATATTTTTTTCTTTCAGCATCATTTCGATATAATCGAGGCTCACTTCTTCATCATTTATTTTTACCAAAAGATAGTTGGCCTTAGAATCAAGCGCTGTAAAACCAAGTCGAGAAATATCACTTGATAATTTCCTTCTTAGCAGTCTGTTCATTACCGCTGACTCATTTGCAAAAGCCTTCAAAGAAGGCAAAGCTCTGCTCGCACCTACAGCTTGAGCAGACAGAGACCATGGCATCATGTAGCTTTCATATTTTTTTATCATATTTTCACAAGCCAATACATAGCCGAGCCTAACTCCCGGTATGGCAAACATTTTTGTGAATGATCCCGTTATGACCAATGAAGAGTACTTATCAATCAAATCTCTCGCTGAACTCTCCTCGCAATAGTCTATAAATGCTTCGTCCAGCACCACTACTGCTCCGGACTTTTCGCTGCAATCCAATATTTCCAAAAGAATTCTTCTTTCGACTATGTTTCCAAGAGGATTAGACGGAGAGCATATGAAAATCATCCCTTTTTTCGTTATTTCTTTTTTTATCCCATCGACATCCCATATGATTTCGTCCTTTTGAAACATGGGTATATGAACTGTATCAGCTCCTGATTTCAAAGCAAGTCTTTTATATTCTGCAAATGAGGGTTCAATTATAATTGCCTTAGTCGGTCTCTCATGTTCTACTACCAGCTGAAGTGCCCCTATCCCTCCATTTGTGGGCAAGACTTTGCTAATATCACATCCCAGAAAATCTGCTATATTCTCTTTTGCCTCCCTCATCTTTTGGTCTGGATAAAAACCTATTTCGCTTATAGATTTTTCAATTTCCTGCAACATCCTATCCGGAGCGCCTAGAGGATTGAGATTGGCTGAAAAATCAATCCAATTGGAAGGATTTTTCCCTTGCCATACATCTCCTCCATGGCAAAAGCTTTTCGTCGTCACTGTCGTCACCTCTCAAAATGTTTTTGTCAAATCAATCTTATCTTCAGCTTACTGTTTCTATCTAATCCATGGCTTCTTTAACATGTCTCATAAAAATTTTTATGATGCCATCGATTTCTCCCAAACCTTTAACTGATCCCTCTACAGAGAAGCCGTTGCTTTCCAGAACTGACTTCAATGACTCATCACTTGAACCATAAATATCTTCAAGGATGTGTTTCCCTGCTGAAATCATAAGGGGCAACAGTCTAATATCTTCAATCTTTTTTTCTTTGAGATTCATTAACAGACTGTCAAAGCCGGATTTTCTCTTTAAAGTCTCGACATAAACATTCTCAAAACCTTCATTTTTAAAGCTTACCTTTAAATCCCGATATGATTGATTCCCCCTATGGGCAGACCCATGTCCTATAAAAATCGTATGTTTTTCGCCTTTTAAGCCATATTCTTTATCTAGTGCTTCCGTCAGTTCTATAAAGTCTAACCTTGAACTTAGCAGCGGCTTTCCGATTGAAATCTTCTTAAATCTCTCCTTAAAATCCATGGCGCTACAAATAATCTTATCAAACTCCATACCTTCTATCACTTGAATAGGCTGTATGATTATCTCTTTATAACCCTCAGCCAAGAGCTTTGACAATGCTTCAGCCGTGGTGTGAGCAGCGAACTTATTTTCAGACTTGGACATTGATGCTTTTGAAGTAAATGCCCTTCGCACAGCCACATCAGACCAATTATCAGTTATTGCTTTTTCAATGGGATCTAAATTCCTTTCATTTATTGTTTTGAAGCTGGTTCCTACTCTTACAATCAACAAGGCTTTCTTATTGCTGATATTGGATAAATTATCATTATTCATAAGTCACCTGCTCTAATTATTCACCTGCTAGCTTTAACGCATTAATATTTGATTTGATAGTCAAATCCAGATCCTCATCAGTATGAGCTGCAGAAAGAAACAACCCTTCATATTGAGATGGCGGAAACAATATCCCTTGACTGAGCATCTTTCTAAAATACCTGGCATAGATTTTGGTATCTGATTTCATTACTTGAGCAAATGTGGTTACCGGGCTATCCGTCATGAACATGCTCAACATACCCTTTACCCTGTTGACCGTCACAGGTATCTTCCCGGATTTTGCCCCTTCCACGAGGCCCTCTTCCAGTTTAATGGCTTTTTTTTCTAGCTCAGAATAGATTTGAGGATTTCTATTTAAGTGGCTTAAAAGGTTGAGCCCCAAATGGACAGCAAGAGGATTGCCTGACAAGGTTCCTGCCTGATAAACGCTTCCTAAAGGAGCGACTTCGCTCATTATATCTCTTTTCCCCCCGTATGCGCCTACTGGGAGCCCTCCACCTATAACTTTGCCAAAGCAGGCTAGATCAGGCTCAATACCATAATATCCAGCTGCTCCATCTATCCCCAGACGAAATCCGGTTATCACCTCGTCAAAAATTAATAAGGTTCCGTTTTCTCTAGTGATTTTTCTTAAAGCAGAGATAAATTCCCTCTCCCCTTCCACAACTCCCATATTTCCGGCCACCGGCTCAATTATGACACCTGCTATTTCAGGACCGAATTCTTCAAAGCATTTTTCAACGCTTTTAAAGTCGTTGTACGCTGCCACCAAAGTGTCTTTGGCAATGTCCTCCGTCACCCCTTTGCTAGTGGGAATATTAAAGGTTAAAGCCCCGGATCCGCCTTTGACCAATAAACCGTCAAAATGGCCATGGTAACAGCCTTCGAATTTAAGTATTTTATTTCTCCCGGTATAGCCTCTGGCAAGACGGATAGCGCTCATGGTCGCTTCCGTTCCGGAATTTACCATCCTGACCATCTGTGCAGCGGGATACATGGATGATATAAGTTCGGCCAGTTCAATCTCCTTCTCTGTTGAAAGCCCAAAGCTGATGCCTTTCTCAAATACATCCATAACTCCTTTGTGGACTTCAGGGTTTGCATGTCCGAGTATCAACGGTCCCCAGCTCGATATGTAGTCTACATATACATTTCCGTCTTCATCAGTTATTTTACTTCCAGAAGCGCTTTTGACAAACAATGGTGTCATCTCTACGCTGTTAAACGCCCGTACGGGACTGTTGACCCCTCCCGGCATGACTTTTTCAGCTCTTACAAAGAGCTCTTCCGATCTATTGAATTTCATATGAAAAACCCTCTCATCTCGATTTTAATGCAAATTCCTTCGCAAAATAAGTTATGATAATGTCGGCTCCCGCTCGTTTAATAGACAACAACGCCTCATTTATCACCTCTGAATTCATTATTCCGTTTTCAACCGCCATCTTAAGCATCGCATACTCACCACTTACATTGTATGCAGCTACAGGAACATTTGTCTCATGTTTGATTTTAGAAATAACATCCAAATAGGATAGTGCCGGCTTGACCATCACTATATCCGCTCCTTCGTGTATATCAAGCTCTACTTCCTTGACAGCTTCTCTGATATTTCCCGGATCCATCTGATAAGCTTTTCTGTCTCCAAAGGATGGCGCAGAATCCGCAGCGTCTCTGAAGGGTCCATAGAAGCTAGATGCATACTTTGCGCTATAGGCCATTATAGGTATGTCTTGATATCCCGCTAAATCCAGATTGGTTCTTATCTTGCCTATTCTGCCATCCATCATATCTGATGGTGCAATCATGTCTGAACCTGCTTTGGCATGTGTCAATGCGATTTCTGAAAGAACGTTCACTGTGTCATCGTTTCTCACCCGGCCCTTGTCGTCTATGATTCCGCAATGACCATGAGAAGTGTATTCACATAAGCACACATCTGTGATTATATATATTTCATCTCGATAAACTCTCTTGAGAATTCTCACAGCTCTTTGAATGATTCCATCCATGCTTGATGCCTGGGAACCTTTATCGTCCTTATCAGACGGTATTCCAAACAGCATAATCTTGTCTATCCCAATCTCAATAAGCTCGCCACATTCTTCAACCAGCCTGTCAATAGAATATCTAAACTGCCCTGGCATTGACTTTATCTCCGTTTTTATTCCGTCTCCCTCCTGAACAAAAATCGGGTAAACGAAATCTTCTTTCTTAAGATGTGTCTCCCTTGTCATTTTTCTCAAAATTTCATTTCCTCTAAGTCTTCGAGGCCTTATTGAGATATTCATTGCTTACCTCCTTGTTTTGCCGCTATAGCTTCGATTACCCCATCTGTATCGAATGTTTTTGCTTCTCTCCAAACCGCAAGACCATTTTCAGCAATTGTGCGACTTGTTATAGGACCAATAGATATAATCTTTGTTTTTTCAAGCAAATATTTTTCATCCCCCAATATCTCAATCAAGTTCTTAACTGTGGATGAGCTTGTAAATGTCACATAGTCGATTTCACCAGCTGCAAGTTTTTTGATTATTTCTTCTCTTTTATCCTTTGCCTCTTCTTTTACCGCTTCATATATCCTTAGATCCACTACAGTACAAAGCTTAGAAAGCTCTTTAGCTAAAAAATCCCTGGCATACTCAGCTCTGGCAATAAGAATTTTTTCTTCTGGCTTTACTCTTTCGTACAAAGCATGGGCTAGAGACTCTGCTACAAAGCTCTCGGGAATCAAGTCAGGCTTTATACTGTATTTTTCTAGCTCCTGTCCCGTTGCCTTGCCAATCACTGCAATCTTTACCCCTCCTAACTTTCTTGAGTCGTATCCTGCTTCAAATAGATACTTGAAAAATATTTTCACCCCATTTTGACTTGTAAATACTAACCATCCATAATCCTCAATATTAGAGATTCTGTCCTTCAGCTCGGCTATCGCTTTAGTCTCACGAATTTTAATAACCGGAAACTCCAAGCTTTGTCCACCTAGACTCATGATCTTTTGAGATAACAGACTGCTTTGCTCTCGTGCCCTTGTCACTAGAATTCTCTTGCCGAAAAGGGGCTTGCTCTCAAAAAAATCTAATTTATCCTTTAACTTCACCACATCGCCAACGACGATTATACTCGGTGAACCTATGTTTTTTTCTTTTGCTTTAAGGTATATGTTATCAAGCTCGCCTTTCGTGCTCTTTTGCATGGGCGTGCTTGCCCAGTTTACAATTGCAACAGGAGTTTTTTTGTCCATTCCCTTTTCAATCAATTTTAATGTAATTTGTTCAAGCTGTCCCATACCCATCAAAAAGACCAATGTCCCCTTTAATCTTGCTAGAACATCCCAGTCTAGTTCCTTATCTTCGTCTTTAAGATGTCCGGTGATGACATGAAAGCTAGAGGCATGATCTCTGTGAGTTATTGGTATCCCTCCGTAAGCCAAGCCCCCTATTGCTGAAGTTATTCCAGGCACTACTTCAAATTCTATGCCTCTGTCTGAGAGATATTCTCCTTCTTCACCGCCTCTTCCAAAAACATACGGGTCTCCTCCCTTTAATCTTGTGACGATCTTACCCTGACATGCTTTTTCGCAAATCATCTGATTAATCTCATCCTGGGTTTTTGTATGATCTCTCGAAACTTTCCCAACGTAGATAAGCTCACAGTCTTTTGAAGCATGTCTCAGGAGCCCTTCACCGGCCAACCTGTCGTAGACCAGCACATCAGCTTGGATAATCGTCTCCAGACCTCTCACAGTAATCAGCTTCTCATCCCCTAGCCCCGCACCGGTAAGGTAAACCTTTCCTTTTTTCATTTGGACATCTCTCCTTTGATAATCCTCGCAAGCTTTATTCCCAGAATTTCTGCATCTTCAGCTTTTCCTTCAATTTTTCTTTTTACAAGGATTTTGCCATCTGCATTCCCAAGCAAGCCAACCAACAAAATGTTTTCACCCTCTACTTTGCATAAAGCGCCTATTGGCAGATGACAGCTCCCACCGATCTCCTTTAAAAATCCTCGCTCCGCACGTATCTGAACAGCTGATTCATAGTCCTCTACAAGCCTTAGAATATCATCGAGCTCTTTGTCTTTTTTTCTTATCTCGAGGCCAAGCGCCCCCTGAGCAGGTGCAGGAAGCATAAGTTCTTCGTCCAGTAGAACGATATTTTGCTTTATATCAGATTTTATTTTCAGTCGATTCAACCCTGCCGCCGCTATTACCAATCCATCGAGATTTTGTTCATACATTTTTTTGATTCTGGTGTCGATATTTCCTCTAATGGGTACTATTTTAATATCCGGCCTGTAGCGTAAAAGCTGGTACTCTCTTCTTTTGCTTCCCGTGGCTATAACAGCACCCATAGGAAGTTCATCCAGGCTTTTACGTCCGTAATTCAATATAATGGCGTCTCTAGGATCTTCTCTTTTGGGAATGGCGGAAAACATAAGTTCCTCAGGAATGGCAGAAGGCATGTCCTTCATGCTGTGCACTGCTAAATCTATAGTCCCTTCTATAAGGCTTTCCTCAATTTCTTTTACAAAAACGCCTTTATCTCCTATCTTGTCCAGGCTTACATCTTGGATCTTGTCACCTGTAGTTTTTATGATCTTGATTTCATATTCAAATTCCTTGTGCTTTTCCTTCACGCTTTCGAGCAATATCTGGGCTTGAGCAATCGCCAGCTTGCTGCCCCTGCTTCCAACTCTAATTTTCATCTATGTGAACCTCCTGTCGGATTGCTTCAAAAAAGAAATCCCAATATTCAGGTTTAAGGTCCAACAAGGTCTTCAGCTTTTTTCTTTTTTGATTATCTTCCAATTTGCAGTTCGATATGAAATCTCTGATTCTGCCATATTTTATGACATCCGTCTCCCATTTTGGATTAAAATTCTCTTCTAAAGAATCTTTTATATCTCTAGCGAGTTTAGGGGATGCTCCATTTGTAGAAACACTGATTTGAACCTTTCCTCTTTCAAAGTATGCAGTGTTTGAAAAGTCGGATAAATGCTTGTCCGAAACCACGTTGCATAAAATGTTTCTTCTGCTGCAGTCACGCTTTATTTCCTCATTTAAAGCTGCATCAGACGTTGCCGCAAAAACCAGCATGCACCCGTCTAATATTTCTGCTGTATAACTTCCCCGTATCAAAGATATATTTTCATTATATATTTCTTCCAGCTTGGAAAATCCCTGGTGTATGTCCTGAGCCTTGACTATTAAGACGGCACCACATCCCAATAGCTTTTCAGCTTTTTTCAATGCGACCTTGCCTCCCCCAATAATCCCTACCTTTTTACCTTCAAGATCTAAAACTACAGGATATCCCATATCATTCACCGTACCCCTCTGCCATGAAGCTCAAATAATCCTTTGGGTCCATTAATTGTGCCTTGCTCTGAGATTTTTTAACGTTTATTATAGGTTTTTTAAACTTCTCTTTTAATTGAGAAGTTAGAAATCTATCTATTGATACTTTGTCTTCCTCGCTTATGCGTGTATTGCTTTCTATATAGCTCATAGTCTCTTTTCTGATTTTTTTGCATTTGTCATCAATGTATCCAATTAAAGGATCTACCTTGGCTCCAGCCTTCCAGCAGAAAAACTCCTCTATCTCGCTCTTAATTTCAACCATTGCTGCCTTGAGGATCTTTTGTCTGTAGTCCTTGCTTTCTTCCTCTACTTTTTTCAGATCATCTATATTGAATATCTTGACACCCAGGATATCCCCAACTTCATTTTCTACATCTCTGGGAAGGGCCAAATCCAATATGCAAAGCTTTTTTTTGATATCAGGCATATTTTCTTTAGTAAAAATCTTATGTGGTGATGCAGTCGCGCTGATTACTACGTCTGTCTCAGCTAGATATTGGTATCTTTTTTCATAAGGTATCGGCACTATGTGGTCAGTTTCCTGCACAATGGCTTTAATTCTGTTATGAGTTCTGTTTGTCATCAAAATTTTCTTAGGTCCTTCATCCAGCATGTATTTAAGAGCCAATGTCCCGATATTGCCGGCACCTACAATCAGAACTGTCTTGTTTTCAAAGGAACCCACTTCATTTTTCAACTTTTTTAGACCTATATAGCTTACCGATAATGGATTTTCTGAAATCTTGAATTTAGTTTTTACCGCTTTTGAATAAGTTATCGCTGATCTAAAAAGCTTATTTAATATTTTTTTGCTGTATTTTTTCTTTATGGAATGCTCCATAGCTTCTTTTACCTGCCCAAGAATCTGATCTTCTCCCAAAACCAAAGATTCAAAGCCAACAGCCACGCGGTAAAGATGCCTTGCAGCAGCATCCTCCCTCATCACGGTAAGAAACTTTTCAATATCCACCATCCCTGTTGCTTTGCGATAAATATCCACCACATGGGGGATGAATCTGTCAATATCTTCGGAAGATATGTATATCTCGCTTCTATTGCATGTTGATAGAATCACTATTTCCTCCACCCCCTTGGCAGAAAGCTCGTTCATCACCTTCTCTCTGCTTGAATAAGTAGGAAAGGATGCTTTTTCCCTTATATTTATGTGTGCTTTATTATGGTCTATTCCAATCACGGCTATTTCCATGCGCTTCACTCCATTATTCGATTATTTCCTATTATGCTACAGTCTAAGTATAACAAATATATTGGTATTGTAATAATCTTGATGAGGTTTTAATATAAACATTTGCCATCACCAACTATTATGATAGACATTATAATATATATCTCATCATTTATCCACACTTTTCCCAAACTTTAAAGGTAAGTACAGAAAAAACCCGACTCTAAGGCCGGGTATATACTGTTTTCACATTTTAGCATTTTATTCGATTCAAATAACAGAAAAGATCAATACTTGTCAGAATGTGCTATTCTGCTGGCTGCCGCTGCAGCAATGGCGCAGACAAGATCATCCATGAAAGTATTTATCTTCTCGCCTTCCTTTGTATCCAGCTTTTTGACTATCCCAACCTTCTCCTTGTCTAAATAACCGTAGTTAGTTAGCCCTATTGTGCCATATAAATTCACGATAGACAATGGTATAATCTCATCGATTCCATACAATGCCTCATCTGACTCAATTATCGATTGAAGTGGCTCCGGCAGCATTTTTTTCTCAGCAAGCTCGTCCAGTGCTATCCCTGTGATTATGGCGTGTATTGTTTCACGTTTTGTAATTACCGCCTTAACGTTTTCAATACTTTCCTCCATAGTAAGCTCAGGATGGTATTTTTCTTGTAAAAACAAGACTATTTTTGCGATGTCATCAATTACTACTCCACGCCGTTCCATACACTCGATAGTCATTTCGTATAACTTACCCATATCGTATCCCATATTAAACCCTTCTTTCATACAGTAATATAGTGCTACTTATACCCGTGCTCGGCTTAGTCAATCAAGTATCTCATCACCCATGGACCTCATGGCTTCAATTGTGACTTCAATAAGGTCTCTTAATTCCATATCAAGCATCTGTGCGCCTTTTGCAATGACTTCCCGAGAGCAGCCTTTGGCAAAGCTCGGCGTCTTGAATTTTTTCATGACAGACTTCACCTCAAGATCCCTTAAGCTTCTAGATGGCCGCATTATAGCGGTAGCTCCTATCAGCCCCGATAACTCGTCTGTGGCAAAAAGTATTTTTTCCATCATATGTTCAGGCTCTACGTCTGTTACGATTCCAAACCCATGGCTTTCAACTGCCCTAATGAGTTTGTCGTCAAACCCCATATCCTTCATAATTTCTTTTGTTTTTATGCAATGCTCTTTAGGATATCTCTCAAAATCCAGATCGTGCAAAAGCCCTGCAACTCTCCAAAACTCCTCATTGTCAGGATCCTGCTTTTTTGCAAAATACCCCATTATGCCGGAAACTATCTTGCCATGCTTTAAAAGAAATTTATCTTGATTGTATTCTTCCAAGAGATTTTGCGCTTCATTTATATCAGGTATATATCCCATTATTACACCTCGTTTTCTATTAATATTATACGTTGTTGAAACTAGCTAATCAAATAAATTTAAACCGGCTTAAAAGCCGGCTTATTACAAATATCTAAGTATCTCCTGTTTTAGTTCAAGGGTCTTTGAAGACAACAGCCGCTTATTCTTGTCGTCCTTGTGAAAATCTACATCGATTTCCTTTTTGATTTCAGCAGGAATCTTAGATATCACGTATATCCTGTCGGATAAAAATATCGCCTCATCAATATCATGAGTGATAAATACCACAGTATTATCCAGCTCGCTTTTCATCTCAAGCAGCCATTTTTGCATCTGGCCCCGGGTTATTGAATCCAAGGACCCAAAAGCTTCATCCAATAGAAAAATTTCCTCGGAAGTCATTAGCGTCCTTAAAAAGCTCGCTCTTTGCCTCATACCACCTGATAGCTGAAAAGGAAATTTATCTTCATAGCCTTCCAGCCCTACAAGAGGCAGATACTCCTCTATTCTTTTTTTTATGTCTTCTTTTTCCACTCCTTTGAGCTTCAAAGGAAGTCCCACATTGGCAGACACGGTTTTCCACGGCAGCAAAAGATCCTTTTGCTGCATGTACCCAACAGTTCCTTTGACGATGACATCTCCGTGATCTACGGGAATCAAACCTGCTATTATATTGAACAGAGTGCTCTTTCCGCTGCCGCTTGACCCGAGTATGGATACGATCTCTCCTCTGTTGACATGCAGCGAGATATCCTTAAAAACCACCATTTCGCCAAAACTCTTACCTACATTTTTTAGACTAATTACTGTATCACTGTCTCGTTGGGAGGAATTCATTTGTAAAGGCATTATCGACATCCAACTCCTTCTCCAAAAGACCATTGTCCATCAAGAAATCAGCATAGTTTTTCCAAACCTCCGCTTTCATGACTCCCCACTGATCTGCTCCCATCATATACTGATCAGCAAGAAATTTTTGGCTTTCTACCACTAATTCTTCTTCGAGTTCCGGAGCATATTTAAGCAAGACTGCAGCAGCTTCTTCAGGGTTTTCTATAGAATACAGATATCCCTTTTCCACAGCTCTTAAAAAAGCTTCCACTTTTTCCGGGTTGTTTTTGATAGTATCATTGTTTGCAACCAAAATCGGCGTGTAGTAATTTAATGCATCATCTAAATCTTTTATAGGCATATAGTTTAATTCTATGCCTCTAAGCCTAGCCTCTATGGCAGTCCAACCTTCAAATATCCACACTAGATCTATTTCTTTTTCTGTAGCTGCAAAAAAATCGTCCGTTCCTATATTTGTGTTTGTTAATGTTTCGTAGTCAGCTCCGGCGTTTGTCATTATGGCATTTAAAATAGCTTCTTCAGACGGCGATCCCCATCCTCCGTAAACTTTTCCTTCAAAGTCCATTACTGTTTCAATATTAGCTGTTTTTCTTGATGCAAAACCTGACGTGTTGTTTTGGATTATCGTAGCGATCGCAGTAACCGGCAATGGATCTTCACTTGTGAGTGCATAGGTGACATCCTCTTGATATGTCACTCCAAAATCTCCCTGTCCTGTAGCTATAAGGGTGGTGGTGGAACCTTCCATTGGTTGAATGATTTCTACATCCAAGCCTTCATCCTCAAAATATCCGTTCTCCAAAGCTACATAAAGTCCTGTGTGGTTCGTATTTGGAGTCCAATCCAGTATGACCGTAGTCTTATCTTCAGTTTCTCCCCCGCAACCTGCCAACGCCAATGCTAATGCTAATGTTAAACCCATCAATATTTTTTTCATTTAATCCTCATCCCTTTCTGTTTGCCAATGCAAAACTCTATTCCCTAATATTTCTATAGCATATATTATTAAGATACTCATAATGACTATTATTAATATCGATGCAAACACCCTGTCCAGGGCGTAAGCATTTTTTGCCCTTAGCATGTACACTCCTATGCCCCGATCTCCCCCTAGCCATTCTCCAATGACTGCAGACATTATCATATATGTAGCGGCAATTTTGAGTCCGGAAAAAAAGTGTACCAACGCAAAAGGAAGCTTCAAGTGATAGAATGCCTGCAGCTTTGTAGCCTTCATTGTCTTGAACAACCTTAGGTAATCCTCATCTATGCTTTCCATTCCATGAACCAGGCTGATTACAATTGGAAAGAAGCATACGATAACCACTATAATTATTTTAGGAAGCGTGCCGAACCCGAACCATATGATAAGCAAAGGTGCAATTGCTATTATCGGAATCGTTTGAGAAATTACCAATAAAGGATATAAAGCCTTTTTTATTATTTCAAAGCTATCCATTATTATCGCTAATATAAAAGCCAAAACTATGGAAAATCCAAAACCTACAAAAGATGCGTAAAGAGTTCTTGCCGAGTGATATCTGATAAGTTCAAAATCTCTGACAAGGGCGGAAGCTATTCTCGTAGGGGAGGGAAGAATATAACCTGGGACATTCCTGACCTGTACAATAATCTGCCATAACACAAGTGCCAACGCTATCCCGGCTATAGGGTAGAGCTTATCTGTATTTATATATTTTTTCATCCATTGTGACCCCGTCTTTTTTAGCATCTATTTTAATTACGGACACTACCCGCTCAGCTCCATTTTCAAAAACAATTTCTTGACATCTTTTTACTATGTCCATGAGCTGATCGTATTCTCCCTCCATGGTCGTTTCCATGGGACCAACTATATGTTTTACGCCTGTTGATTGTATGTACTCTATAGCCTTGTCCACCACATCGTATATTTCACATTCAGGTACGCCAGGCAATACTTGAAGACTAACATTTACTGTTTTCATTTAGACCTCTTCCCTTTCTTTGAAATCAATGTTTAACTTTTCATAAAAGTTTTCCTCAATGATTTCTGTCATTTCAGCCACATCTTTTTTTTTGATTTCCGCTACTTCTTTTACTATGTTTTTTACTTCATCTGGGTATCCGTACTTCCCATTTACACATAGCAATGACCCAGGACCATCTGTTTCCGTCAAGATCTGCTTTAAAGGCACATAATCAATAAGCTCTCCGGCAGCTGGCGAAATGCCGGCATCCACGCTAATCGTAAATGAACATCCAAAATCGATCAGCTTTGTCAAAATATCTTTAGGTCCGCTGTACCAATGAATGATAGGCGGTTTGATATCAAAGGATTTAATCGATGATAGAACCTCTTTTTCAGCTCCCTTGGTATGAATGTTCGATACTTTGCCATATTTTTTGCACCTGTCGAGCATATATTCGAAAACCTTATACTGAGCAAGATAATTCTCTTTATTTTTATCCCAGTAAAAATCTAGTCCTATTTCTCCTATGCAGGCTGCCTCACGAATCAGCGAATCATAGTCTTCTAAAACATTCAAGTTCTCTGATGCTTTCCATGGATGTATTCCGAAAGCAGGTATCACAAGCTCCCAATCTTTAGAAACAGCCTTTGAAAACTCATATGACTCAGCGTCCATAGAACATGCCAAAGTCAGTATTTTTTCCTTTTTTATTATATCAAGGGCGACATGAAGGTTGTCTTCAAATTGCTCCAAATGAGTGTGGGCATCGATATACATTGTTCCTCCAATATGCGGCTGCTCCAATATAAAAAAGCACTGTAAAACTACAGTGCTTGGGCGAACGTCCATTAAAGCTTTCCTCCGGCAGTTTTAACCGCATCAGGTTCAAAGGGTTAAAGTTCAACTTTTCTCAGCCTTTCAGGCACCCCCAGCACATTTCATTATTGTGTTAGAGCCAGTATATCACATGATAATCCTTTATTCAACCACCCTCGCTTATTAACTAATCTCTTAAACCTGTGTTTATTTTTGTATATTTACACATCATATTGACATATCTGCGATTAAAGTCTAGAATGATATTGCGTGCTAATCATAGTTTTTAAGCACGAGCTTTTAAATTAATTCCACAAGGAGATGTTTTAATGTTCCGTCCAAAGCTTTTCACTTTAGTAAGCACCAAAAACCCCTCCCTAAATAAAAATCAAATAACAAAGGATATCGTTTCAGGCATAATAGTGGCAATTATTGCTCTGCCTTTATCCATAGCGTTAGGGATCGCTTCAGGCGTAGAACCTGAAAAAGGTTTGATAACTGCTGTTATTGCAGGATTTTTGATATCTTTTTTAGGCGGCAGCCGTGTACAGATCGGCGGTCCTACAGGGGCATTTGTCATTATAGTTTACGGCATAATTTCTCAGTTTGGCATCGAGGGGCTTACTATTGCTACAATTATGGCAGGTGTTTTCATGATTCTTTTCGGACTTATGCAGTTTGGAAGCATAATCAAATATATACCCTACCCCATCACTACAGGTTTTACATCGGGAATAGCTGTAGTTTTATTTTCTACCCAAGTAAAGGATTTTTTAGGTCTTGAAATTGTCAGCGTCCCTTCTGAGTTCTTTGAAAAGTGGCACTCCTATATATCCAATATGCATACCTTAAGCCTACCTACAGTATCAGTCGGACTCTTGTCCCTGTTGATAATAGTATTATGGCCAAAAATAAACAGGACTATCCCCGGATCCTTGATAGCTCTTCTAATTTCCACAGGTATCGTTGCCGCATTCAATCTTCCCGTCTTAACAATCGGAGATCATTTCGGAGAAATTTCAAGCAAGATAACACTTATTGATCTTGCAGCCATAGAAATCTCTATACCAATCATTAGAAACTTGATACCGCCTGCCCTGACCATTGCATTTCTTGCCAGCATCGAGTCACTGCTCTCAGCTGTGGTGGCAGATGGAATGATCGGCAAGAAACACAGATCAAATACGGAGTTGATAGCCCAGGGAGTCGCAAATATCGGTTCGGCCGTTTTTGGAGGCATACCGGCAACGGGAGCTATAGCCCGAACTGCAGCAAATGTGAAAAATGGCGGCAGGACGCCTATCGCCGGAATAGTCCACGCTCTTTTTTTGCTTCTTATAATGCAGATTTTCATGCCTTTAGCAAAACTTATACCTATGACTTCATTAGGGGCTATACTTTTAGTAGTTGCTTACAACATGAGCGAGTGGCGCTCATTCAAAGGGCTTTTGCGTTCTACTAAAAGCGACGTGGCCGTTTTGCTTCTAACTTTTATCTTGACTGTGGTTTTCGACCTTATAATAGCTATCCAAATTGGCATGCTCGCTGCCATGTTTCTGTTTATCAGAAGAATGGCCGACAGTACCCAAGTTGCAAATACGGCATCAATGTATAAAAATATACTTGACGATGAAGATGACGAAGATATGGAAACGGACAGTATTTCCCACGATTATCTAGGATCTAAAATATTGGTCTACGACATCAACGGTCCGTTATTTTTTGGCGCAGCAAACACCTTCTTGGATATCTTAAACGAATTGAAGACCCATACTGAATTTTTAATACTTAAAATGGACAACGTCCCTAACATGGATGCCACTGCTTTGGATGCACTTAAAAGAATACACAAAAGATGCGTTAAGCAAAAGACCGCCTTATATTATTGCGGAGTCAATGAACAGCCCCTTAAGATTTTAAGGGTTTCAGGCTATATCGATGATGTAGGTGAATACAATTTCTTCGATGACGTCAAAGATGCTGTTAAATCCGCTGCAGTGAAAGTTTCAAAATTATAAACCAACTCCTTAAATCACCTTGGAATGAATTCAAGGTGATTTTTGATTTCATTTAATCTAGTAGAAATACACATATAGATCATATGCTATTGACAATAAATAGCGTGAGTAATATAATGTGACTAACAAGTCACATGACCAGTTGGACACATTAGATTCTGAGGAGGAATTTCTATGATAAGAGTTAAAAATCTATACCATTCCTATGAAAAAAACGACGTCTATGCTGTAAAGGATGTTAGTTTCGAAGTTGAAAAAGGCGAAGTGTTTGGTTTTTTAGGCCCATCCGGGGCAGGCAAGTCTACTACCCAGGGCATCTTGACCGGTCTTCTCCCTTTGCAAAAGGGTGAAGCGACGGTAGCGGGCTGCGACATGCACAAACCCCAGAGAGGCATGTTCAATAAAATAGGCGTCTCTTTTGAGCAGTCCAATGTTTACGGCAAGCTGACAGCTTTGGAAAACTTAAGATTCTATCAAAAACTCTTCGATGTAAAAACTGAAGACCCAATGAAGCTATTAGAGATAGCTGGTTTGGATCATGTGGCAAACAAAAAAGCAGGTGAATTTTCAAAAGGAATGAAGCACCGACTTACCTTCGTAAGAAGCATGCTCAACAATCCGGAATTGTGGTTCTTGGATGAGCCTACAACAGGATTGGATCCCGCAATTGCAAGTAAGATAAAAGATATAATAAAAGAGCAGAATTCAAAGGGAACAACCGTTTTTTTGACAACCCATAACATGTTCGTGGCAGATGAACTTTGTCATAGAGTTGCTTTCATAATCGACGGGGTCATAAAACTCATCGATTCCCCCAGAAATCTTAAGCTCAAATACGGTGAAAAAATGGTGGCTGTAGACCATGTTGAAGAAGGTAAAACCGTAAAGGAGCAATTATCCCTCTTGCTGCCAGATGACAAGGAAAGACTAAGTCATATAATCAAAAATGGCAAGATTGAGATGATGCATACAAAGGAGGCTACTCTAGAGGAAATTTTCATAAAAGTAACCGGGAGGGGGCTGCAATAATATGAAAAAGCTCTTCACCACTTTTCTAAAGGACGCAAAACTTTCATTCAATGGCCTTTACTTTTATATCGAGATTGGAATGGCCGTCATTTTCATAGCCGTGATGCTGTTTGTGGTACCCGAAAACTTCGATCAGTCTCAAAAGCTTTTCGCATACATCAACTTGGATGAGCCAGCTAAATCTCAGATCATGGAGCTTGTTGAATCTGAATCTATCGAGATTTTATCCGAAAGATCCCAGGTGGAAGAAGCGCTGTCTAAAGACCGGTCAGCTGTAGGGGTAGAAATAAAAACAGACGGCTACGTACTAACATACGACCTTATCCTTCAAGGCTATGAAAGCGAAAACATGAAGTCAATGCTAAAAGCTTCGATAGAAGGAGAATTTTTGTCTCAAATACCTGGATTTACTTCTGCAGTCAGCACCAGTACATTGGAAGAAAACCCTCAAAGGCTTTCAGATAGGGTCAATGTCCTTCCAATATATCTTACTATCAATGTGGGAATGATGGGACTCTTCATAATAGCAGCATATATATTTTTAGACAAGGACGAAGGCGTCATCAAAGCCTACGCCGTAGCACCTGTGAAACTGTGGCAATATCTGGCAAGTAAAATGTTAATCATGTTGATGATGGGACTTGCAACATCAATAATGACAGTTTTAGCTATTGCGGGAACAGGTGTCAATTTTCTCCATTTGTTTTTGCTGGTGGTCTCATTCAATCTATTTGGCTCTGCCCTGGGACTCTTAATTTCAAGTTTCTTTGACACCATGGTAAAAGCCATGGGGGGACTATATGCAGGCATGATGTTGCTGGTTTTGCCGGTTGTTTCGTACTTCATGCCATCATTCAACCCATTGTGGATAAGGGTTTTTCCCTCTTATCCCATGATGTTTTCTTTCAGAGAATTGCTCCTTGAGGGCGGAAACACTAGATATATTTACACTCAAGCTGGATTATTTTTGGTATTGGGGTTAATCGTATTCGTTGCTGCAAACATAAGATTCAAAAAAACATTGACGGTTTAGGGGGTGCACTTATGAAAAAAATACTAGCAATAGTTGGAAGAGATATAAAAAACGGCACCAGGGATTGGCTGATTATATATCTCACCATAGCTCCTATACTTTTCGCCTTTATCATCAGGGCTTTGATACCGAGCGTAAGCTCATCAGGGCTCAATGTAGTCTTAATGGAAGGCGCAGACAATGCGTTGACAGAACATCTGTCAACCTTCGCCACTGTTGAGTACGCATCAGACATGGAAAAAATGGAAGAGAGAATCCTTAGGATGGACGATGTGTTCGGTGTAATCCCAGACAGCAACGGAATAGAAATACTAAAGCAAGGCAATGAAACTGGTAACATGGATATCGTCTTAGCTAGCATTTTGGATAAATACGCTCAGACTGACCTTCCCGATGCTCCAGTTATCGTTGAGTTTTCTGATGTAGGATGGGAAATGTCTCCATTGAAGCAGCAAGGTGGCAACATAATAATAATATTTACCGCCATTCTTGGCGGGATGCTTATTTTATTAAATCTTGTTGAAGAAAAAATGAGCAACACTATAAGCGCAATCAACGTCACCTCTGCAACGAGGCTCGAATTTGTCGTTGGCAAAGGATTGCTTGGCTTTATTCTACCGATAGTGGGTTCTATTTGCGTAGTTCTGATTTTGGGATTTGAGTCAATCAACTATCCCATGCTCATTGTGAGCCTTGTTGGAATAGCTTTGATAAGCATAATCATAGGCTTTAGCATCGGGGTGGTCAACGACGAACCCATTGCAGCAATTGCCAGCATGAAAGTAACTTTTATTCCTGTATTGGCTTCTGTATTCGGTTATATGTATCTTCCGGACAGGTGGCAATTCGTGCTGTACTGGTCGCCTTTTTACTGGGCTTATGACAGCATAAACGATATCTTGATGCAGGATGCAATTTGGACTCAAATAGCGAGAAACAGCACAATCATACTTGTCATAACGGCGGCAGTATTTGCTCTTCTGAAAAAACGCATCGAACAGGGATTAAATTAAAGGGAGGTATACCTTATGAACGGACTAGCTCTGCTTGGCATTATACTAGTTGTTTACTCATTTGCTGTAGTTGGAATCACTGTTAAAAAACCGCCGGCAATATGGAATATGGCGAAAATCAAGTTTTTCATCAAACTCTTCGGAGAAAAAGGTACGGTGATCTTCTTTTATGTATTCGCAGCTATTGCCCTGGTCATCGGCATCTGGTTGCTTACCATCTAAAGCTGCAAACGGTTAAAGAAGCGGAATACTCTCCGCTTCTTTAACTTTGTATCAAATGTGTTATAATTGATAGTAATTTATAAATAAAGGAACATACCAATGAATATAAAAGGATTCTTTACGAAAAAACAAAACATAATTCTTATTGCTGTGCTATGCACTTTTCTTTGGGGAAGTGCCTACCCTGGTATAAAAATCGGATACGAGATGTTTTCTATCCCCACGGAAGATTTGTACGGAAAAATGGCCTTCGCCGGTTACAGGTTCACGCTTTCAGGAATTTTGGTCTTGACTCTCAACTTTATGCTGTTTAGATCAATCAAGCTACCATCAAAGTCCGATGTACCCAAAGTTTTTCTACTAGGTGTTTTGCTTACCGGCATTCACTATACTCTTTTTTATATCGGTCTAAGTAATACTACTGGAGTAAACGGCGCGATACTCAATTCTACCGGTGCTTTTTTCTCGGTAATCTTAGCCCATTATATTTACTCCCAAGACAAGCTGACCCTATCAAAAACCTTGGGCTGCATAATTGGTTTTACAGGGGTCGCCGTAGTCAGCCTCAGCGGCGGCACCATCAATATCGATATAAATTTTTTTGGGGATGGTTTTATAGTTCTTGCTGCTTTTGTGAGTTCAGTTGGCTTTATTTACAGCAAGAGTTTAAGCAAAAGAATAAATACCATAGCCTTAACAGGTTTTCAGCTTTTATTTGGCGGTGGAATGTTGATTTTGATTTCAATCCTTAACGGGGCACGATTATCAGGCTTTACTCTGGAGTCGACATTACTTTTGATTTACATGGCTTTTTTAACTGCCGCCGCCTTTACCCTGTGGACTACGCTTTTTAAATACAACAAGGTTGGGCAGATCAGCGTATATAAATTCCTTATTCCCGTTTTTGGCACGGTATTATCAGGACTTTTTTTGGGAGAGCAGTTTTTAAGTTTCAAAAATCTAATTGCCCTAGCCCTAGTCAGCATGGGAATCTACTTAGTAAATAGTCCCGCAGCTGTCGTATTCCTTAAAGATTTGCAAAAACAACATCAAAACTAGGATACCGAAACCTTATGGTATCCTAGTTCTTCACTTCATGATCTTTATCCTAAAAATTTATGGATTTTTTCATGTCACTTTTTTCACCTTTTGCCATTTCAACAGCTCCCCCATTTGCAAATAATCCAAAACATATTCCTTCTTTACTTGGGAAAATCCTGGCAGTAAAAACTTCTTCTCCTCCGTTTACGAATACTTCAACTGAAGACGTGTCCAGATATATATCCAGTTCAACAGAGTCTGCTGACTTTAACTGAGCTCTTCTTATTCCACTGCCCCAAAGACCGCTCTTTTCTCTGTTTAGCTCTATTTTATTCGTGTCAGAATTGACCTTGATCATGGTGTTTTCCTGCAAATCATCAGAAGCCTTCAAATAAACCCCAAATTCTTTTGCTCCTTTATTTTTTAGCAGCATTTTAATGTTGACGCTTTCTCCGGCGAATTCAGGGATCTTTATATGACCCTCTCTAATTTCCATAGGGTCTGATTCAACCTTGTTTTCCTTAAGACGCTCTATCTCTCCCACCGGCTTTTGAATCAGCATTCCTCGGGATATGTCCAGCTCTCTGGGCATAGTCATACAATGAACCCAGTTGTCTTCTACGCTGGGATGATCTTCTTCTTCCGGCATCCCCATCCAAGCATAAAGGATTATTCTGCCATCAGGCAGAGATACTGTCTGGGGCGCGTAGAATTCAAATCCTCTATCCAATTCCACAAAATCACCGGAGTCGAATTTGCCATTTTCCAAATTCATGTTCCCAATCATATAACCGCATTGGTACCTATTGTTATAAAGATCTCCCTCAGGCTCAAGACCCTGGGGACAAAATATCAGCACATCATATCCATCAAGTTTAAACAGATCCGGACATTCCCACATGTACCCCAATTTTTTATCCGATATTTCCCCCTTGAATTCCCAGTCAAGCATGTTGGTCGAGGTATATAGAACAACTGTACCAGTATGATTTTCTCTCTGAGCTCCAATGACCATAAACCCATTTCCGTTCTCATCCAACCACACTTTAGGATCCCTGTAATGGGGAGTATATCCCTTAGGGGTACCGTCAATCAATGGATTTTGATCATATTTTTCAAACTCAAATCCATCAGATGATATCGCCAGACACTGGTATGCACTTCTAATGTTGTTTTCATCCTTTACGTTTCCAGTATAAAAAGCATAAAGCTTATCATTATATTTAATAGCCGAACCGGAATAGCATCCGTTTTTGTCATACCAGTCCACCGGGGCAAGCACTGCCTTGCCATGATTCCAATTAATCATGTCATCACTTGAAAAATGGCCCCAGTGGATTTGTTTTTCCCCTGGAAAATTCGTGTTCCACTGATAAAATACATGGTAGACGCCCTTATAAAAGGAAACCCCGTTCGGATCGTTCATAAAGCCATATGGAGGGCTTAAATGATATCTTTGCCTATATCTGTCTCTACGCATTTTTAGCCTCCCTTGCTGTTAGTTTGATTATTTCCTCACCTGCCTTTATCATGCCACCTTCTTTAATGAGTGTAATATCAAAATCTTTGCTGTTGGTTATTACTACAGGAGTGATGGAAGATGGTGCATTTTTATTTACAGCCTCCAAATCCACTTCGAGGATTGGATCTCCTTTTTTAACTACATCTCCTTTTTTGACCAGTAGCTTGAACCCTTCGCCGTTTAATTTTACAGTGTCTATTCCAAAATGCACCAGTATCTCGCCACCGTTTTCACTTCCTACAGCAAGTGCGTGACCTGTTTCAAATGCCATTAAGATCTTACCGTCTACCGGAGAGAAAACCTTTCCGTTTGATGGTTCTATAGCAAAGCCGTCTCCTAGGATCTTGTCGGCAAAAGTTTTGTCCGGAACTTCTTCAATCTTAACTAGTCTGCCGTCAACAGGTGCGCTGATAACAACTTCTGATTCGGTTAAGACGATCTCTTCCTTTTCATCTGAATCAACAAAGTCCTCAATCTCATCCTGCCCCTCTTCCGGCTCATCTTCAAATCCAAGCACGTTTACAAACGCAAAGGCTCCACCAAATGCCAACAGGATTCCGATTATGTAGTGAATCATAGACTGCTGCTGCACTATTGCAATTCCTGGTATTCCCGTAACCCCCACAGCAGTCATGGCAACGTTCATAAATACTACGTATGCCCCGCCCAATGCTCCGCCAAGAGCTGCCGCTATAAATGGCTTTCTGAGTCTAAGGTTCACACCAAAAATCGCAGCCTCTGTAATCCCCAGAAGGCAGCTTGTCGCCGCCGGCAAAGCGACCTGCTTAATCTTTTGATTCTTTGTTTTAAAGTAAACTGCTGTAGCTGCTCCACCCTGAGCCACATTTGCCATTGCCCAAATCGGAAGGAGGAAGTTCACTCCGATTGATGGATTTGCCAATAGCCCTGCCTCTATAGCATGAAAGCTGTGATGAATCCCAGTAATTACAATTGTTGAATATAATCCTCCGAATACGAGCCCTGCTAAAAATCCTGCTGTCGAATAGACACCTTGTAATCCGTAGGAAATGATATCTCCTAAGAATCTGCCTGCAGGCCCTATTACTATCAATGACAAGAACGCAGTAGTCATAAGCGTTAAAAATGGAGTCAGTATTATATCTAAAATATTGGGTACTATTTTTCTAAAGAACTTCTCGATGTAGCTCATTATCCATACAGCTATCATTACAGGCAAAACTGTTCCCTGATACCCTACCATGCCAACTTCAAAACCGAAAAGGCTTATGGTGTTTTCCACGCCTCCACCCAGGGTCCATGCATTCTGGAGAGCAGGGTGTATCATAATGCCGCCCAAGGCTGCCGCTAAAAAAGGGTTCGCTCCAAATTCCCTGGCTGCACTGAAGGCTATGAGAACAGGCAAGAAAACAAATGCCGCATTTGAAAACATGTCCAGTAGAATAAATAATCCGCTATCTCCTTCTAGCCACCCAAATGTGGCGCTCATGCCCAGCAAACCCATTAAAAGTCCGCTGGCCACTATCGCAGGTATAATCGGCACGAATATGTTGGATAGTATCCTTGCAAATCTTTGCAAGGGGTTTAGGTTCTTCATTGCCGCCTTTTTCACATCGGAAGTGCTCGATTCCTTGATACCGGCTATCTCGCTTAATTCCTTGTATACCTTATTTACCTTTCCTTGTCCCAGGATAATCTGAAACTGACCCGCATTGCTAAATGATCCCTCTACCAAATCAAGCTTTTCAATTGCCTTGGCATCTGCCTTTCCTTCGTCTTTTAAAACCATCCTTAGCCTTGTTGCGCAATGTGTGACACTTTCAATATTGTCTTTTCCACCTATGTTTTTTAATATTTCTTCAGCTGCTTTCCTATAGTCCATTTTTAAAACCCCTTTCGTTTTTTAAATAAAAAAACCCGGATTCGAAAACATCTAAACATAGTCTTGTTATTTAGCTTCCCATTTTTTAATGATGCTAAACAACTTTAGATATCTTCTAACCGAGTTTTGCCTGCTTAACCAGTAACAATCTCATTATTTGGTTTTATTTTCATCTATCAACCTCTGCAAGTGTATGCACAGGTAGACAATTTCGTCTCTTCCTACCGTATAATCGTGATTCTTTTGGATGTAGTCCTTAATCCTTTCTGCTGCGTGAAATGCCTGTTGATAATTGTCTCTCATGTGCCCGTAGAACGGTGTCTCCATATTAGTGCTATTCTTTTTGCCTACGATGCGCTGAGCAAAGAACCTGATATGAGTGACGAGCCTCTCATAAGATAGACTTGAATCATCGTAGTCTATTCTTAAGATGTATTTTATAAGATTCAATATGTCTTGAACCATCTCTGTAATATCCACGGTGTTAGGCATTTCCTCTCCCATGGTGGCATTGATCAAGTGAAGAGCGATAAATCCAGCCTCGTCCTCAGGCATTTCCATGCCAAGTTTCTTTCCTATAAGCTCCAATCCCCACAAACCGGTTTTAAACTCCTTTTTGTAAAGCTTTTTTATTTCCCATAGAAGATGATTTTTTATGACCAGGCCATTTTTGTGCCTGTGCACCGCAAAAGATATATGGTCGGCCAGGGCGATGTGAATGTTATTTTCAAGCTTTTTTTCCAGTATTTTTTCTCCGTAGATTATTATTTCTTCAGAGATGTCCAAAAGGGCAGGAGATATTTCCTTGATCATCTGTTCATAAATATCTGCTTCTCTTTCGTCCTTCAATGTGAAGACTTTTTCGATTTTATCCTTTTCTATGATATCTCCACCAGCCTTTTGAAAAGCTATGCCTTTTCCCATGACAACGATTTCTTCACCTGTATCTTCTTGATGGGAAATTACCACGTTGTTGTTAAGTATCTTTCTAATCCGCATCCTCATCTCCCCGTCTCCGATTATAAATTATCAAGCACGGTATCCTATGCAACAAAAAAACCCGAACCAAAACCCCCAGGGGCTGACTCAGGTTTTGCCTGCTTTACCAGTAACAATCCAGATATAAAACTTCACATTCGTTTATTTCTGATTTAATCTTACAAAATTTCTGACTATATGTCAATAAAGTTTAGGAATTTATTTTCTTTTATCAATTACTTCTAATGAAGACATGGCACCCATTTTTGTGCATACCATTGCTGCCACCTTGTTTGCTCTAGCTGTTATCCCCTCTAGCACCGCAAAATCATTTAGGGCTACTCTGCTGTTTTCTTCAATCATCAAACCGCTTAAAAAAGCTCCTACGAATGCGTCGCCCGCTCCCGTAGTATCAACAGGATTAATTTTTATGCTGGGAATCAACACCCGTTTGTCTGAACTTGCCAACAACGTACCTCTGCTCCCAAGGGTGACAGCCGCGATCCCTTTAAAGCTTTCAAACAGCGTATCCAATGCATCTTCCGAATTTTCCTTTTCAAATATCATCAACAGCTCCTCGTCAGAAAGCTTAACAAAATCAGATTTATTGATATATTCAATCGACAATAGTACAAACTCTTCTTTTCTTTCTTTCCAAAGGTCTTCCCTGTAATTTGGATCAAAGGATATTATTCCACCATTTATTTTAGCCAGATTTATAGCCTCTTCATATGAATTTTTCATCTTGCCACCTAATAGTGCTGTAGCAGATCCCAAGTGTAATATTTCACATTTTTCGTATCTTTCTTGAAAACCGGTTAATTCATATTCTGCATCTGCTCCCCTGTCAAATACAAAGTCCCTTTCTCCATCATCCATTATAGATACAAATGCCTTGGTAGTCTTTCCTTTTCTTTGAATCATCGAAGTATCCACTCCAAAATGCTCTATGGACGCAATCAGAAAATCGCCGAATGGATCCTCTCCAACACAACCTGCAAAGCTGGCATTCACTCCTATTTTTGCTGCAGCTGCCGCTTAACTGTAAAAATCAACTCTTCATATTTTCCATTTTCAGCTCCTGATTTATAGTTACGCAATATATTAAAGTTATACCCGCTAAATAAGAGCACCAATGCTACGTTATATTATCGTTAAAAAAATGTTATGTGCCTTCATTGACCGTTAAGGAATATTACGTATTGCGGTTGAGCTTCAAGCGTGATAATATCATAATGTATGCAATAAGATATTGTTAATGGAAGGATAGTTGCAATGAATAAAACTGAACTTTTAGGCCGCTGGACAAAAGAAAAATCAGAAGAGCTTTACGGCATCAAAAACTGGGGAGCAGGATACTTTTCAATATCTGACAAGGGCGAAGTCATGGTTAACCCTTATATGAAAAACAAGGAATCAGACACCAGCTTAATGGATATAATTTCAGGCATTAGAGAAAGAGGGCTGGATATGCCCGTTTTGTTGAGATTTGAAAACCTTTTGGACGCACAGATCTCGTATCTGAACGAATCATTTAACAATGCTATCAAAACCCTTAATTACCAAGGTTTTTACAGAGGCGTTTATCCGATTAAAGTAAACCAACAGCAGCAAGTAATAGAAGAAGTTACAAAATTCGGCCAAAGGTATCACCATGGTTTGGAAGTAGGCAGCAAGCCAGAACTTATTGCGGCTCTTTCTCTTTTAAAAGACAAGGAAGCCTGCCTTATATGCAACGGATACAAAGACGAAGAGTTCATCGATCTCTGTCTATATGCAGTAAAGATGGGCTTTAATTGCTTTTTCGTTATCGAGATACCCGGCGAACTCGACTTGCTCCTTGCAAGGTCCGAAGCGCTTGGAATAAAGCCGAATATCGGAATAAGAATCAAGCTTTCAGCCAAAGCAGGAGGCCATTGGACGGACTCCGGTGGCGATAGAAGCATTTTTGGGCTAAACGTATCTCAAGTCATAACCATGGTAGACAAACTCAAAGAATGCAACATGCTGGATTCTTTAAAGCTGATGCACTACCACCTGGGTTCACAGATTCCCAACATAAGAGATATTCGTTCTGCTGTCTTGGAAGCGACCAGGGTGTATGCGGAGCTGGTCAAAGAAGGAGCTCCCATGGGTTACCTTGATCTTGGAGGCGGGCTTGCAGTTGATTATGATGGATCGAATACAAACTACACAAACAGCAGAAACTACTCAGTAGAAGAATATTGCACGGACATCGTAGAAGCAGTTATGTCCATACTCGATCCTAGTGAGATACCACACCCGGTAATTGTGACTGAATCCGGCAGAACGACTGTAGCCTACTACTCGGTACTTTTATTCAATGTACTTGATGTAGAAAAACTCGAGGAATACGAAATTCCTGAATCTCTGAAAGACGAGTCCCCTGAGCAGATAAAAAATCTATTTGAAGTATATAAGAGCCTGACTCTTAAAAATATCCAAGAGTGCTACAACGACGCTCTATACTACAGGGATCAAATCAGAGAGATGTTCAAGCATGGAAGCATCACCCTTAGAGAGAGGTCTTTTTCTGAAAAGATATTTTGGAGCCTTATCAGCAAAATATCCAAGGAAAAGCAAAAGCTTAAAAATCCCCCGCCTGATCTGGAAGATCTGGAAAGCGCCATTGCAGATATCTACTACTGCAACTTCTCGGTATTTCAGTCTATACCCGACAGTTGGGCTATTGATCAGCTCTTTCCCATTATGCCTCTACACAGGTTGACGGAACTTCCAAAAAGAAATGCTATAATAGCGGATATTACCTGTGACTGTGACGGTAAGATTGACAGGTTCATCGACCTTCACGATGTAAGAAACACTTTGCCGCTGCATGATGTAAAAAACGGCGATGATTATTATTTAGGCGTTTTTCTTGTAGGGGCATACCAGGAAACCTTGGGTGATCTCCACAATCTCTTTGGTGATACAAATGTGGTCAGCGTAAGAATCTATCCTGACGGTGACTATGATTTTGTCAAGGAAATTCATGGTGACAGTGTCGCAGATGTGCTCTCATATGTTGAGTTTGATCCTAAAGATATGATAGAAAGGTTCCGGGAAACTGCAGAAGCAGCTATACGTGAAGGCCTTATAGACCCAACCGACCGGCGTGAGATCATGAAAGCTTATGATACAGGTTTGAGAGGATATACATACTACGAGAGATAACAAACTCAATTGCGATTAAATAAACTTTAATCGCAATTATTTTTGTTTATAATTATTTTTTTGTGGTATATTATGTTATATAAATTCGTTGTAAATTTAAATTTTTATTTACGATGGATTAATTTTTTTCAAAAATGAATGGAGGCAATTATGGAAAATCAAAAGACACTACAAAATTTAATGGAAGCATTCGCTGGTGAATCTCAAGCGAACAGAAAATACCTGGCTTATGCGCAAAAAGCTGAAGCTGACGGAAAGAAGAATGCTGCTAAATTATTTAAGGCGGCTTCTGATGCCGAAACCTTGCACGCTCTTAAGCATTTTGAAGTAGCAGGAAAAATCAAAACTACAGAAGAAAATCTTAATGACGCTGTTGAAGGAGAAAACCACGAATACCAAAGCATGTATCCTGAGTTTTTAGAAGCAGCCAAGGCAGAAGGCAACAAAGAAGCAATAAGAACATTTACTTTCGCCTTGAAAGCAGAAGAAGTTCACGCCAATCTGTACAAGGAAGCATTGGAAAACCTGGATATCGAAGAAGAAGTATACTATTACTTATGTCCTGTCTGTGGAAACATAGAAAAATCAATACCTGATAAATGCTTCATCTGTGGAGTGCCGGGAGACAAGTTCATTAAATACTAAAGAAATAAAGGGTAGAGAAATCTTAAAAAGATTTTTCTACCCTTTTGTCTATTCTAATATAGTCCCCGCCGACAAATGAATCATAACAAAGTATTTTAACTCCCTCATCTCTTGCTTTTATAAGGGTATTGGAAAATTCCAGGTCCCTTTCATAGTTTGGCGAAAATATATGAGGATGATTCATCTGCACCAAAAAAAACACGTAATTTTCATACCCTTCATTCTGGAGCCTTATTAGTTCCTTAAGATGCTTTGATCCTCTAAGTGTGGGAGCATCTGGAAACCTGGCATGGCCAACCTCTTCCAACGTCACCCCCTTAACTTCGATAAAGCCCTTTGTTCCATCCTTTTCATAATAAAAATCAAACCTTGATTTTCCACAGGACGCTTCTCTTTTCAATTTATGGGTTTTTCCTATCTCGATGATTTTCCCTTGAAGAATTGCCTCTTCAACCACATTATTTGGAATTTGTGAATCTATATTTATGATTATCTTTTTTCCCTCAGATACTCTCTTTTCAACTGCAATAAGATCGTATGCAGTCTTTCTATTTGGATTAAGACTTCTTTGAAGGTATACCTTCGCACCTTCCATAAGTATTTCTCTGCATCTACCTGTATTTTTCACATGGACGACTTCTCTTTTACCGTCGATTATCACATTTGCTATGAACCTGTTAGGTCTATCTAAAAAAACGCCTTCTTTGACCCTTTCATAAATCATTCATACATCCTGCTTTCTAAATTATAATTAATTTGTTTTTATTTTTTTTTGTATTTCATTTACCGACATCTTGTTTAGTCCGTAAGCCTTGAGGCTTAAAAATGAAGCTACAAAGCTCACAGCCGAACCGATGCCTATTACCAGACCTATTACGATAACGGTGCTCTCCATCTGAAAATCCAGGTCCGGATTAAAGCTTGCCAGGTCTAGTATCCACCCTATCAGAAACAAAGTTATTGATTGGGACAGTTTGTAAAACATGGTCAAAAAACCATAATAGCTTCCTTCTGATCGCTTACCGGTTTTAAGCTCGTCCAAATCGATGACATCAGCCATCATGGATAAGGGTATAGTGTACAAACCTGAAGTTCCAAAACCCGCCAAAACTGCGAATGGGATAAAATAAAGCACGCTGCCCCTGACTTCTTCTCTGATGGCAACTAAAAATGCAAATAGAAGGCAGCTCGCGATGCTTATGAAGACCCCCATCATCACAGCTGGTTTTTTGTCGAACCTTTCGGATATCTTATACCATACGGGCTGGGAAACAATAGATACCGCAAATTGTACACCGACCACTATTGCTATCTGCTGACTCGTTAAAAAAAATGTATAAGTAAATACATGTAGACCCATGTTCGCTATTAGTGCTGAAGCGATATTGTTGAACATGTATGAAAAGGACAATGCCCTGAAATTAAGATTCCCAAATATCCGCCTAAATTCCCCAAAAAGCTCTCTTATCGTTAATCTTGGGTTATCTTTTTGGATGTTCTCCCTAAGTGTCGGAATGTACTTTCTTGTTGTAAAGTGACAATACATGGCGAATGTTATAATTATCAAAGAGGAAAAAACTCCCATGGTCCTATATGACAAAGGGTTCAACTGTCCCGAAGGAAACTGCAGGGAAGGCCTGAAAAACACGTACATTCCAAAAACTGAAACAAAGGCCAGCCCCAAAAGAAAAAACACAGTCTTAACGCTCTGGATTTCTGTCCTTTCGTCGTAATCCTTTGATAGCTCTGCACCTAGGGCCGTATAGGGGGTAACATATATAGTGCTAAAGGTTTTAATAATAAGAATGAGCATCACAATAGCTGAAAACTTAAAAGCCAAGGACAAATCGGGATCAATGTTCCACAACAAAAAGTTGGCCACCGCCATTCCGATGCTTCCAAAAATTATGTATTGATGCCTTCTGCCAAATCTCTCGGATTTTGTTATATCTGAAAAATATCCCATGAACGGGTCTGTCAAAGCATCCCAAATAATGCTCAAGCTCAATGCCGTACCAATCAAGCTACCGGGGATTCCTAAAATTGCGGTGCAATAAAAAACCAGATATGTCCCTACAACCTGGTTGATGACTCCCGTGCTAAAATTTCCAGAGCCGTATCCTATTTTGTCTTTCATCGGTATCAGCTTATTATCAGTTATTGAATTTTTATATCTCAAACCTGTTCTCCTTAAGGTTATTGCATCCCATTAGATGATTTTAGCATATTTCAGTCCTTTTATCACCAGATTTTTGAAGCATAAGACATTGATATAATCTTTTTTATCGGATATAATAATTATGTCGGAACATTAGATATTACAAGCCTCGATTTACTCGAGGCTTGTCTTCTAGAATACACAAATCTAACTAACTGGAGGTAATGGTTTATGTTAAAAGAACTGAGCCAAATGGCAGAAAAAAGCAGCTATATAAATCCTGAATTATATACCAAATACGAGGTTAAAAGAGGCTTGCGGGATATCACCGGCAAGGGAGTGCTTACAGGACTTACTGAAATTGGGGAAGTCCATTCTTACATAATATGCGACAATGAAATGGTGCCGGAACCCGGCCAACTGTTCTATAGAGGAATCGATGTAGCGGATTTGACAAAGGGGTTCATGACAGAGGAACGAGCGGGTTTTGAAGAGACGATATACCTTTTGCTCTTCGGTTCACTACCGACCAGTGAAAGGCTTACAGACTTCAACAAGCTTCTCGCTGATTACAGAAGTCTTCCCAAAAGCTTCGTAAGAGACATAATTATGAAAGCGCCCAGCAAAGACGTAATGAACATGCTCGCAAGGGGTGTACTGGCACTGTACAGCTACGACGAGAATGCAGATGACACATCTGTTGAAAACGTGCTTCGGCAAAGCTTGATGTTGATAGCTCAATTCCCACTTTTAGCTGTTTACAGCTACCAGGCTATTTCACATTATCATAGAAATCAGAGCTTGATAATTCATAGCCCAAAGGCTGAGTATTCCACCGCTGAGAATATACTTCATCTTCTAAGACCTGACAGCACATTTACTCCCCTTGAGGCTCAAATACTTGATTTGGCTCTTGTCCTTCACGCCGAGCACGGCGGAGGAAACAACTCCACATTTACTACCCATGTAGTAAGCTCAGCGGGAACAGATACCTACTCTGCAATTGCCGCCGCTTTAGGCTCGCTGAAAGGACCAAAGCATGGCGGAGCAAACATCAAAGTTGTTCAGATGTTTGATGATATCAAAGAAAACGTACAGAATTGGGAAAGCGACGATGAGATTAAAGACTATTTGACCAAGCTTTTAAGAAAAGAGGCATTCGACAAGTCAGGGCTGATATACGGCATGGGCCACGCAGTCTATTCTGTATCCGACCCAAGAGCAGAAATCTTAAGAGCACACTGCCAAAGCCTTGCTCACGACAAAGGCCTTGAGCATGAGTTTAATCTTTATCACAAGGTTGAAAAACTTGCGCAGGAAGTCATACAGGAAGAGCGAAAAATCTATAAAGGCGTCAGCGCCAATGTAGATTTCTATTCTGGTTTTGTTTATCATATGCTTAATCTGCCAAAGGAGCTGCTAACACCAATTTTTGCAATATCGAGAATTGCTGGCTGGAGCGCCCATAGAATCGAAGAAATAGTCAATAGAGGCAAGATAATCAGACCTGCATACAAGAGCATATCAAAGCGCAAGGATTATATCAGCCTGGAAAGCAGAAAATAAAGCTTGTGATATATTTTATCTAGATAAAATATATCTTGAATATTAAAATATTTTTTTGTATAATCACGCATGTTAATAATTTTTATCATACAAGGGAGGATTATAAATGGGAAAAGCACTGATCATTGGAGCCGGTGGCGTTTCAAATGTCGTAGTACATAAATGCTGCCAAAATTCCGATATATTCGAAGAAATATGCTTGGCCAGCAGAACTATAGAAAAATGCGACGCCATCGTGGCTAAGCTACCCGAAACGAAAACAAAGGTAAGCACAGCAAAAGTGGATGCAGACAATACGGATGAGGTAATATCCTTGATTGAAAAGTTCAATCCGGATATAGTAATAAACGTTGCACTCCCTTATCAGGATCTTACGATAATGGATGCATGCCTTGCAACAGGTGTTCATTATATGGATACAGCCAACTATGAGCCTCCGGATATTCCTAAATTCGAGTATAAGTGGCAATGGGCATATAGGGAAAGGTTCGAAAAGGCAGGTCTTACTGCATTGTTAGGCAGCGGCTTCGATCCCGGTGTAACAGGCGTTTTTTGTGCTTATGCGCAAAAGCACTATTTCGATGAAATTCATTATATCGACATAGTGGATGCAAATGCGGGAGATCATGGATATCCCTTTGCAACAAATTTTAATCCCGAGATTAACATTAGGGAGATTACTGCTAACGGCAGGTACTTTGAGAATGACGATTGGGTGGAAATTCCTCCCATGTCTATGAAGAAAACCTATGACCTGCCCCAGATTGGAGAAAAAGATATTTATCTTCTCTACCACGAAGAGCTGGAATCTTTATCAAAAAACATAAAAGGCATCAAGCGAATCCGTTTTTGGATGACATTCTCCGAAAAATATCTGACACATCTAAAGGTATTGGAAAATGTAGGAATGACTTCTATCGAACCCATCGATTTTGAGGGTCAAAAGATTGCTCCTCTTCACTTTTTAAAGGCCGTGCTGCCTGATCCTGCTTCACTGGGACCTAGAACGAAAGGCAAAACGAATATAGGTTGCGTAATTCAAGGAACCAAAGACGGCAAACCAAAGACTTACTATGTTTACAATGTCTGCGACCACCAGGAGGCTTATCGCGAAGTGGGCTCACAAGCAATTTCCTATACAACAGGCGTACCTGCTATGATCGGAGCGATGATGATTCTTAAGGGCTTATGGAAAAAACCTGGAGTATACAATGTAGAGGAATTTGATCCGGATCCTTTTATGGAAGCTCTAAACGAAAACGGCCTTCCTTGGCTGGAATCCTTCGATCCTGTTTTATTGGACTAGGAGCAGATTATGACTATAGATTTTAATAAGGTCCCTACTCCCTGCTACGTGGTAGATGAGAGTTTGATCATAAAGAACCTTGAGCTCCTAAAATCAGTTCAAGACAGAACCGGATGCAAGATACTTCTAGCCCTAAAAGGTTTTTCAATGCATGCTCTTTTCCCCCTTATAGGTCAGTATTTAAAGGGCATAACCTCCAGCTCTCTCTTTGAAGCTCGTTTAGGATATGAAGAGATGGGCAAAGAAGTCCACGCCTATGCTCCAGCTTATGTGGAAGAGGATTTCGATGAACTTTTAAGTTATGTAGACCACTTGGTATTTAACAGTTTCGATCAATGGCTTAAGTACAAGACCAAGGTGAAGTCAGTGAAGTCAAAAGATATCGAGTGCGGCATACGAATAAACCCTCAGTATTCTGAGATATCTACTCCCATCTACAATCCTTGTTACACCAATTCAAGGTTGGGAGTGACCTTAGATAATTTTAAACCGGATTTGTTGGATGGTATAGACGGACTTCATTTTCATACCATGTGCGAGCAGAATTCTGACACGCTGGAACGAACAATCAAGGTAGTGGACGAGAAATTTGGCAAGTACCTCAAAAATATGAAATGGCTTAACTTTGGCGGGGGTCATCACATAACGAGACCAGATTACGACATAGAAAAACTTATAAACTCCATTATTTTCATGAAGGATAAATACGATCTCGAAATTTACTTAGAGCCCGGAGAGGCAATAGCTTTGAATACCGGCTACTTGGTAGGTTCAGTCCTTGATATAGTTGAAAACGGCATGGAAATAGCCATTTTGGATGCATCTGCAGCATGCCACATGCCTGATGTGCTGGAAATGCCATACCGCCCTCATATCATAAATTCTGATGAACCAGGTGTGCTTGCCCATACCTATAGACTTGGAGGCAACACCTGCTTGGCAGGTGATATAATCGGAGATTATTCCTTTAGCAAGCCTCTCAAGCCTGGAGATAAATTAGTTTTTTGCGACATGGCTCACTATACCATGGTAAAGAATAACATGTTTAATGGCGTCAATCTTCCTTCAATCGCAATATATAGTGAAAAAGAGGGGTTGAAAGTGATCAGAAAGTTCACTTTCGAGGATTATAAAAACAGGCTATCATAAAGAGCAGGCTTTCTGCTCTTTTCTATTGCCTCAATTTTAAAGTGGAGAAAGGCAGATTTATTATGAGATTGAGAAAAAAACCCTGGGCTGAACCAGAAATGAGGAAAGATTCAAAAGTCATATTCAATCCATCAGAGCACAAAGGTCATTGGAAAGAAGTCTTTGGAAATTCAAGCCAAATACATCTGGAGCTCGGATGTGGCAAGGGGCGCTTCATAACACAAAAGGCACAGGAAAACCCTGAAACGAATTATATTGCATTGGATTATCAAAATGAAGTTCTCATATATCTTTTAAGAAAAATAAACAATCTGAATATAGAGAATGTAAGAATTTTGCCCATGAGAGCAGATTTTCTGGAAGCTGTCTTTTCAAAGGATGAAATCAGTAAAATTTATATAAACTTTTGCAATCCTTGGCCAAAGGACAGACATCAAAAGCGTCGACTCACCCACACTCGCTTTTTGGAAAAGTACGATGCT
>CAZOTE010000003.1:0-58345 GCA_964582705.1 uncultured Eubacteriaceae bacterium
GTAATCTTTACTTCAGTAAACGGTTGTCTGTGACCTTGCTTTCTTCTGTAATCTTTTTTAGACTTGTACTTATAGATTACAACCTTTTTGCCTTTTCCGTTGACGACTACTTCCGCGCTTACAGCAGCACCTTCAACAGTTGGAGCACCTACCACCAAGCTTCCGTTGTTTACAGCAAGAACCTCAGTGAACTCTACAGTCTCACCTTCTGCAAGATTCAGCTTTTCAACTTGGATTACATCGCCTTCTTTAACACAGTATTGCTTTCCGCCAGTTTTTATAACAGCATACATTCCTTACACCTCCTCAATCCAGTCTCGCCTTCAAAGGTCTCCTTTCGGAAGTTCTACCTTGTCAGAGCGGCTTCATACACCGTAATAGTATACCACGGAGAATAGAATACGTCAATTTTAATTTGACGGAAGTATCGCAATCTGATCGAACTCGTTGTTGATGTTTACTTCGATGTCAATCTTGACCTTGTAAAATTCCTCCAGCATCTGATCAAAGGAAAATCCATGCCCAAAATATTTGTGCTCATCAATCACGTTTTTCAGATAAGGGCTGATAACTATTTTGAATCTGTTGTGATTCAAAAGGTAAATGTCATTTTCTATCTTTGCAAGGCACTTGTAAAAAAACGCTTCCTGGTTGTAAACATCTCCAGTCCCGTCGCAGAGCGGACAAGTCTGCCTGTTTATATTTACTATGGACTTGCCTTCCTGCTTTCTTGTTATTTGCAGGATGCTCAGTTCCGTAAACCCAACCAGCTTGAACCGCACCTTGTCCCGGGCGGACATTTCCCTCCATTTCTTTATGATTTTTCCCTTATGCTTTTCTTTTGATATGTTTATATAGTCGATCAGTATGATTCCACTTAGATTTCTTAGCCTCATCTGGTGAGCGATCACCTCAGTGGCTTCAAGGTTTATCCTGGCTATTGTTTCTTCCGGGTCCTTGTGTCCCGTAAACTTTCCGCTGTTTACGTCAATTACGGTAAAGGCTTCCGTATTGTCTATGATAATATAGCCTCCGCTTTTAAGCCAAAGCTTCCTCGCATAAAGCTCTCTTATTTGTGGCTCCAGATCGTAGTCATCGAATACATTGAGCTTACGCACCAGCTTTATCTTGTCGAGATCTCCGGGAAAACAATTGCTGAAATAATCCTTAATCTCCTCCAGGTAAGCATCGCTATTTAAAACCACCTGGTCAGTCTTAGTAGTGTAGTAGTCACGGATTGTCTTGATCACCGGCCCCTTGTCCTTAAACAGCAGCTTTGGGGCAATGTGTATCCTGCTGTTTATAAGTCGCCATTTTCCCATAAGATAATCCAGTTCCTTTTCAATTACATCAAGGGAAGATCCCTCCGATTCAGTTCTGAATATGACACCTACATCTGTGGGTTTTACATCCTCCAGAAATGTCTTGAGCCTGTTTATCTCTTCTTTGTCCCTAATCTTTTTTGACATGTATATTTTTTCTTCTGTTGGAAGAAGAACCAGGTAGTGGCCTGAAATCCAGTACTTGGTGGTAAGGCGTGCCCCCTTTGTTCCCACTGCTTCTTTTTTGACCTGGACTATTATATCCTGCCCCTTTTTTATCACTTTATCTATGGGCAGGTTGTCAGGGTTGGGATAGATGTCACTTAGGTGCAGCAGACCGTTTTTATCTCCCCCCACGTTAACGAATGCCACCTGCATTCCAGGCTTTATCTGTTCCACTCTGCCCATGTATATGTTTCCATATGTGTTCCAGTCGCTCTCCCTGTCGGTGAAAAAATGTTCCAGCTGATCGTCCCTGGTTACGGCTATTCTATTTTGACCCATCATGGTTTCTATGACGATTCTGTTCATCTATAATCTCCATCCTATCTGTACCTGTTGAATTTATCTATGAAGTCACAAGATTCTGCCTGGATATGCTCTTTAACAATTTTTTCCCCTCGGGCTCCGTATTCCAAAAGGGAAAACATGGCATGAATCCTTATTTCTTCACGTTGATCATGTATACATTGTAACAGTAATGTGAAATTATTTTCAAGTAGAATATTGCCACAAAGGATTACAGCATTTCTCTGCAAGGTTCGCTTACCCCTCCAGCCGGATGAGGTACCCTTGAAATACTCATTGTAAGTCTTGTTGTCCATATTTAATATATATTCAAGCTCTGGAGTGATGTCTTTGCAGTCCGCTTTAAATTTCGACTCTTTCGAAAGCTTGGCTTCTTTGTTGAAAGGACAAACATCCTGACAAATATCGCACCCGTAAATGCTTTGTCCCATGGCCTTTCTTTCCTGCCTGTTGAGAATTCCTTTTTTCTGTGTCAAATAGGCTATGCATTTATTACCGTCGAATTGGAAAGGGCCTTTTAATGCATCTGCAGGACAAGCGTTTATGCACAAATCGCAGTGACCGCACATGGATTCCAGGGGAGTTGACTTTTCACTTAATTCTCTATTTAATAGGATCTGCCCCAAAAATACAAAGCTTCCGTAATCAGGGCTTATTATAAAGCCGTTCTTGCCATAAAAACCAACCCCAGCAGCCCAGGCAGAGGCCCTGTCGCTCAAAGGTCCGTTGTCCACATAGGCTTTATACTCTATGTCAGGATGAGATTTTTTTACCCGTTCCATCATTTGCTTGATTTTTTCATGAAGCACCCTATGATAGTCCACACCTCGTGAAACCCTTGCAAATAATCCTTGTGTGCCTCCGGTCTCACATTCCTCTTCCCATCTATAGGGCACCCCTATGGATACAACGCTTTTACATAAATCCCAATGGGCTTCGGGGGAGAACCACTCCTTCGAATCCACAGAATCCAAAAGTACTAGCCACCCCTCGCTTTTGCGCTCTTCGTAAATGGGGACAAAAAAATCCTTCGAAGCTGAGCCAGCAAACCCTATGATGTCGATCCCAATATCTTCTGCCGCTATCATAATTTCATCCTTCAAATCCATTGCGCCACTCCTTTTGACTCTTCCCTTACATTATAATCCTTTAAAGCAAAAAACAAAAGACGGCGATCCGACTTTCGCCAAACCGCCCTTTGATATTATTCATTGATTTTCTTCTTCGTACAAGGCATTGAGTATCTCCTCTATCAGATCCTCCACCTCTTTTTTCCCGTCCTTTGTTTCGCTTGAGAACAAGATGACATCTTCTCTGTCTTCTATTCCCATAGTTTCCATGAGCACCTTCAGGTTATTAGGTCTTTGGGTTTTGTTTACCTTGTCCATCTTGGTCGCGACTATCAGAGGCGTTATCTCATTGTCGTAAAGCCATCCATTGACAGCCAAATCATCCTCTGTAGGTTTATGTCTAAAATCCACAAGCTGAACTACCATCACCAGGTTTTCTCTGTTTTCGATATAGTCCTGTATCATCCTTCTGAAATTTTGCCTTTCCGTCTTCGAAACCTTGGCATAACCGTAACCCGGCATATCCACGAAGCAGAAAGTATCCTCAACATTGTAGAAGTTTACCGTCCTGGTCTTTCCCGGTTGGGAGCTTGTCCTTGCCAGCGCCTTCCTGTTTATTATCGTGTTTATGAAGGAAGACTTCCCAACATTGGATCTTCCCAAAAGCAGTACCTCCGGAAGGTCGTGCTCCGGGTAGTGCTTTGGAGAAACAGCGCTTGTTATCAAATGAACTCTATTGATATTCATTATTTCATACCGCCGAATACGATCTTTATGACATCTTCCATGGTTTCCACGGTATTGATCTTAAGCTTGGCTAGTATCTGAGTAGGGATTTCTTCCAGGTCCTTCTCGTTTTCCTTTGGGATTATTATATCGCTTATCCCCGCCCTGTGTGCGGCTAGAAGCTTCTCCTTAACCCCTCCGATAGGCAGGACCCTTCCTCTCAAAGTGATCTCTCCTGTCATTGCCAGGTTTTGAGAAACCGGTTTTTTAGTAAGGAGAGAAACCAGTGCCGTAGTCATGGTTATTCCCGCTGAAGGTCCGTCCTTGGGTATCGCCCCTTC
This sequence comes from uncultured Eubacteriaceae bacterium, assembly GCA_964582705.1. Lineage (GTDB taxonomy): Bacteria > Bacillota > Clostridia > Eubacteriales > Alkalibacteraceae > Alkalibacter. The sequence continues at coordinate 3,988 of CAZOTE010000003.1, forward strand.
CGGAACATGTAGATGTATGTCTAGCTTGTTGTAGAACTCAGGATCCACATTTAGCTCTTCTGCTTTGCTTCTAATGTAACTGATTCCTGCACGAGCAGACTCCTTCATGACGTCTCCTAGCTGTCCGGTAAGCTCAATCTTGCCTTTTCCTGGCATTGCCACCGCTTCAATCTGCAGCGTATCTCCACCAACGGAGGTCCATGCCAAGCCATTGACAAGGCCTACTTCTTCCCTGCCTTCTATTTTTTCGTATCTGTATTTTTTCATTCCTAAAAACTTGTCCAGATTTTTTGGGTTTACCGAAATTCTCTTTTTGTCCTCTTCCACGATGTTCTTGGCAACTACACGGCAGATCCTAGCAATCTGTCTTTCAAGTTCCCGTACGCCGGATTCCCTAGTGTAATAGTTTATGACATCCCTTATGGCCTGTTCGTTCAAGTTTATGTTGCTCTTTTTAAGCCCATGGTTCTTAAGCTGCTTTGGAAGGAGGTATCTAGTAGCGATGTTTAGCTTTTCCTCCTCGATGTATCCGGAAACTTCTATGATTTCCATCCTATCCAGCAAAGGTCTCGGAATAGTCGAGACGTTGTTCGCCGTGGTGACGAACATGACCTTTGAAAGGTCGAAGGGCAGCTCAAGATAGTTGTCCGTAAAGGTTGAGTTTTGCTCTGGGTCCAACACCTCAAGGAGAGCCGATGCCGGATCTCCTCTGAAATCCTGGCTCATCTTGTCTATTTCATCCAACAGAAAGAGTGGGTTCCTGCTTCCCGCCTGCTTGATGTTGTATATGATTCTTCCGGGTATGGCTCCAACGTAGGTTCTTCTATGCCCTCTGATTTCAGCTTCGTCCCTCATCCCGCCCAGGGACATCCTTACGAATTTTCTTCCTAAGGCTTTTGCAATTGACTTTGCAATGGAGGTTTTTCCAACCCCAGGTGGTCCTACCAAGCAGAGTATCGGCCCTTTCAAAGCATTAGAAAGCTTGAGCACCGCAAGGTACTCCAGCACCCTCTCCTTAACCTTATAGAGCGCGTAGTGGTCTTCATCCAGTATTTCTCTTGCAATCTTTATGTCGATGGATTCATCGGTTTCGGTGTTCCATGGAAGATCCAAAATCCACTCAATGTAAGTCTGAACCACGCTTGCTTCTGAGCTTCCCGAAGGTATCTTGTTAAGCTTTAATATCTCAGCTTCCACTTTGTCGTGTATCTCGTTGCTTAGGTTGAGCTTGCTCAGCCTTTCCAGATAATCATCTACCACAGAAACCGTATTACCTTCCCCCAGCTCTTCTTGAATCACCCTTATCTGCTCTCTGAGGAAATATTCCTTTTGCTGCCTGTCCATCTGGTTTTTGACCTTGTCATCTATATCTCGCTCGATCTCTAAAAGCTCCAATTCCTTTACCAGATATTCGTATGTCTTTTCAAGCCTGGTCAAGGTGTCTATTTCCTGAAGTATATCCTGGCTTTCCTCTATTTCAAGGATCAGATTAGCTCCGATAATGTCAACCAGCTCGTCAGCTTCCTTGATTCCCTCCACAGCCATCATCAAATCCGGTGACGATTTTCTAGTCAGGTTCAAGTAAGCCATAAATGCTTGTTTTACCATTCTCATTAGAGCTTTGCTCTCTTTACCTCGAAGTTTTTTAGCTGCCAGGTCTTTTACTTCCACCTCGAAAAAGGGTTCCTCTTGGTAATATTCCACAATTTCAACTCTGTTTTGTACTTCTACCAGCACCCGGATAAGGTTTCCGGGCATTTTAAGAAGCTGCTTGACTGTGGCCCTGGTTCCTACCGGATATATATCCTCCGGTTTTGGATCCTCAACTTCGATGTCATACTGAGCTGCAAGAATCACCTCTTGATTCTCCGTCATGGCCGTTTCCAGCGCTTTGATAGATTTATCCCTTCCTACATCGAAATGGATTATCATCTCAGGAAATACTATCAAGCCCCTTAAGGGTATAAGGGGAAGTCTGTTGACCTTTATCAGCTCTATGTTATCGGTTTGACCCTTGATATTCGGTTTATTCATTTTCATCACTCCTCTGATGCTTTATATGTTCCTTTAGCTTTTTAATTATATCATTCTATATATATTTTTCAATCAGCTTAAGGAAAGTTATTGAATTTCTCTTCCTTCATAGAAAAAGCAATCACATGAATGATTGCTTTTTCTTAAAGTGGCTATATTAATCAGGATGCGCTTTCTTCGCCCTTCTCCTGTTTTTCCTCTGGTTTGTCTTTGTAGACAAGCATTGGAGCCTTGTTCTTCGTGACAGTGTCCTTTGATATGATGCACTTCACTATATCCTTCCTTGAAGGAATATCGTACATCACGTCCAGCATGAGGTTTTCAAGTATTCCTCTTAGTCCTCTTGCTCCTGTCTCGTGTTGGATGGTTTTGTCGGCTATTGCCTTGAGGGCGTCTTTTTCAAAAACCAACTCGACCCCGTCAACTTCCATCATTTTTTTGTACTGTTTGATCAAAGCATTTTTGGGCTCTGTCAGTATGCTCACCAAAGCTTCCACATCCAATGGCTCCAAGGTGGTAACCACTGGAATTCTTCCTACGAACTCAGGAATCAACCCGAATTGCAGCAAGTCTCTTGGCTGAATCTGCTTTAGCACTTCGCTAGCGTCCATTTTCTTCTTGCTCTTTACGTCCGCATTAAAGCCCATCGCCTTGTTGCCCGTCCTCTTAGATATTATTCTTTCGATTCCATCAAAGGCTCCACCGCAAATAAACAGTATGTTGGTGGTGTCTATCTGCAAAAACTCCTGATGGGGATGCTTTCTTCCTCCTTGGGGGGGCACGTTTGCTGTAGTCCCTTCCAGAATCTTAAGCAGGACCTGCTGAACTCCCTCGCCGCTAACATCTCTAGTGATTGAAGGATTCTCGCTTTTTCTCGCGATCTTGTCGATCTCGTCGATATAAATTATGCCTCTTTGGGCTTTTTCGATATCGTAGTCTGCAGCTTGGATCAATTTTAGCAAGATGTTTTCAACATCTTCTCCAACGTATCCCGCTTCAGTAAGGGACGTAGCATCGGCTATGGCAAAGGGAACGTTAAGCATTCTAGCCAAAGTTTGGGCAAGAAGGGTCTTTCCGGATCCCGTTGGTCCAAGAAACAGGATATTGCTTTTTTGGACCTCCACATCTTCGCTTGTTTCCGTCAAGTTGATTCTCTTGTAATGATTATATACTGCCACAGCGAGAGATTTCTTCGCTCTCTCCTGGGAAATTACGTAATCATCCAAATAACACTTGATTTCTTCGGGCGTAGGAATGTCCGTAAGCTCTTCGATATGCTCAGGCAGGAATTCTTCTTCTATTATTTCCTGGCACAATTCAATGCACTCGTTGCAGATATACACTCCAGGTCCCGCAACCATTCTTTTGACCTGGTTTTGGGTCTTGCCACAGAACGAACACCTTATTTGCTGTTTATTATCATCATTTTTAGACATTTTTTTACCTCTCGTTTCCGGCTGCTTACTTTCTTGAGGTTATCACCTTGTCGATTAGTCCATACTCCTTGGCTTCCTGAGAGGACATGAAGTAATCTCTGTCAGTATCCTTGTTTACAACTTCAATCGGCTGACCGGTTCTTTCACTTAAAATTTTGTTGATTTTTTCCCTGGTTTTTATCAGCCTGTTTGCATATATCTGCACGTCTACAGACTGCCCCTGGGCTCCACCCAAAGGTTGATGGATCATCACTTCGCTGTTGGGCAGGGCGTATCTCTTTCCTTTTTTGCCTGCTGCAAGCAAGAACGCTCCCATTGAAGCTGCCATACCGACGCAAATAGTGGATACGTCGCATTTGATGAAATTCATCGTATCGTATATAGCCATTCCTGCAGTTATCGATCCTCCCGGGCTGTTGATGTAGATTTGCACATCCTTGTCTGCATCTTCAGCTTCCAAAAACAGAAGCTGCGCCACGATAAGACTTGCAGATATGTCATTTACCTCCCCATTAAGGAAAATAATTCTCTCTTTTAATAATCTGGAGTAAATGTCGTAGGATCTTTCACCTCTGCCTGTCTGTTCGACTACCATTGGCACCAAATTCATTTCCATAAAACCACTCCTATCTTATGTTATTTTTGAACTGCGTTGTCCAGTAAAAAATCGATTGTTTTCTTTCTCTTCACAGAGTTTGCGAAATATTCCTTCTGATCGTCCGTGATGGTGCTCTTGAATTTTTCAACATCCATGTTGTACACGGCAGCCTGATCTTCAATTTCCTTGTCTATCTCTTCATCAGTCGCTTCTATGGACTCAGTCTCTGTGATTTTTGTAAGAACAAGGTCCCTTGCTATTTTCTTTTTGGAATCTTCTCTTACTTCTTCTATAAGCTTATTCTTGTCCATGTTGGTGTATTTAAAGTAGTCTTCCATATCTATACCCTGCATCTTGAGCTGGTATTCAAAATCTTTTAAAGATTTTTCCATCTCTTCCTCAATCATCTGGTCGGGTATTTCAAATTTGGCGCTTTCCACCGCTCCGTCGACTACTTTTACCTTGGCTGAATCCGCTGCTTCTTTTTCTTTTCTCGCCTTGAACTTGTTTTTAAGGTCTTCTTTCAGTTCGTCCAATGTGTCAAATTCGCTAACGTCTTTTGCAAATTCATCGTCAAGCTCCGGCATTTCCTTCACCTTGATGTCATTGACCTTAACATTGAAAACAGCTTCTTTTCCTGCAAAATCGTCTGCATGGTAATCTTCAGGGAAAGTGACTTTTACTTCAACTTCGTCACCTTTCTTTGTTCCTACAAGCTGCTCTTCAAATCCAGGTATGAATGTTTGTGAACCAAGAGTCAGGCTGTGTCCTTCTGCTTTGCCTCCGTCAAATGGGACTCCATCGATGAAACCTTCAAAATCTATTGTTGCCGTGTCTCCGTCTTTGGCTTCTCCTTCTTCTGAAGATACCATTCTTGAGTTTTGATCTTGCATTTTCGCCAACTCGTCGATAACGTCTTCTTCTGCCGGCTCGTAGCTAAGAGGCTCTATCTCCTGGCCTTTATACTCTCCAAGCTCTACCTCAGGCATTACCGCTACAGAAACAGTCATCTTAAGACCTTCATCTTCCCCGATAGCATCGATGCTCTCCATTGACGGTCTGGAAACTGCATCAATCTTGTGCTCTTCCAAAGCTCCCAAGTAAGCCTCAGGAAAGGCTAAATCGATGGCATCTTCATAAAAAACGTTTTTTCCATATCTATTTTCGATGATTTTTTGTGGTGCTTTTCCTTTTCTGAACCCGTCAATGTTGAACTTGCCCCTGTTCTTTTGGTATGCTTTGGCAACAGCTTTTTTAAAGTCTTCCGAAGAAACCTCTATTTTTATAGTTGCCACATTTTTTTCCATTTTCTCAACACTAGAAACCATTTATAATCCTCCTAAGATTGTATATTTGTATTTTATTGTCTATCCCTAAACACTTTAACCAAAATATTATACCATAGTCTTTTGCAAAAAATCAAACATGGCATAATTTAAGTCATTCTTTTGTCAAGTCCTTAATCTTAACCAGATCCTGATTTTCCATGATATCAAACCTGTCGCTTAAATCGCCGGTTTCTACCCATAAATCTCCATAGTTAAACCCTAGGTTGTCACCATCTATAAAAGCGCTTATCCGATCACCGTTTTCCATATGGAAGAATACCACTCTGCTTCCTGGTTCGCCATTTATGCCGTATGGCATTTTCCCTTTTGATATAGCTTCAGCAAAATCGCGAACTTTATTCTCATCTTCCAGGACTTTTTGTTCTTCAATACTTGAAACAAAGGCCTCTCCTGCATACTTTACATATGTGATTTTAATCGTGTTCTCAATATCCAAGCTGTTAAAAGCCATTCTGCTTGTTATCATAGGATGAAAGATCACTCCTGCTGCAAGCAAGGCAATAGCAGCTAATATCAGCTTCCATCTAGCTCCTTTTATTTTGTCTTTGATCTTCGGAACAGAAATTCTTTCCTTCATTTATCGAGTTCCTCCGTTTGACTGCTTTTTATAATAAATTTTATTTTAACATTTTTTTAAGAAATTGTCCCGTAAATGAAGCTTTTATTTCAGAAACTTTTTCCGGCGTACCTTCAGCGATGACAGTCCCGCCTCTAAAGCCTCCTTCCGGGCCTAAGTCAATAACATGATCAGCTACCTTTATCACATCTAGGTTGTGCTCTATCACGACGATTGTATTCCCGCTGTCTGCAAGCTTATCCAGTACTTGGATCAGTTTGTCCACATCAGCCATATGAAGTCCTGTGGTTGGCTCGTCTAGTATGTAAAGTGTTTTTCCGGTGCCTCTCTTGCTCAGTTCCGTTGCCAGTTTGATGCGCTGCGCCTCCCCTCCTGAAAGCTGAGTTGATGGCTGACCCAGTTTGATGTAGCCTAGGCCTACATCATGGAGAGTTTGAAGCTTGTTCTTTATCCTCGGGATATTTTCAAAGAAGGAAAGCCCCTCCTCTACAGACATATCCAGTACTTCCGATATGCTTTTTCCCTTGTACTTGACCTGCATTGTCTCTTTGTTGTATCTTCTGCCCTTGCAAACCTCACAGGGAACGTAGACATCGGGAAGAAACTGCATGTCTATCTTAATTATTCCATCACCGCTGCAATTCTCACAACGGCCTCCTTTAACATTGAAGCTGAATCTTCCTTTTTTGTAACCTCTTGTCTTGGCTTCAGGCGTCTGAGCGAATATGTCCCTGATGAAATCAAAAACCCCTGTATAAGTTGCCGGATTCGACCTTGGAGTCCTTCCAATAGGGGACTGATCTATATCTATTATTTTATCCACATTCTCGATTCCCTTTATATCCTTATGCTTTCCTACCTTTTGCCATGACCTGTTGATCTTTTGGCTTACCCCCTTGTAAAGTATCTCGTTAATGAGAGTGCTCTTTCCGGAGCCTGAAACTCCCGTTACTGCTATGAATTTGCCTAAAGGCAGTTTCACATCGATATCCTTAAGGTTGTTTTCTTTTGCTCCGTTGATAGTTATAAAAAGACCGTTTCCATCCCTTCTCTCACGGGGAACAGGAATTGCCAGCTCTCCTGAGAGATATTTACCGGTGACTGATCTGGGATTTTCAACGATTTCCTTCCAAGTTCCTTCCGCCACTACTTCTCCCCCGTGAACTCCTGCACCGGGACCGATATCCACCACGTGGTCCGCTTCTCTTATAGTGTCTTCGTCATGTTCGACTACGATCAATGTATTCCCAAGGTTCGTCAGGTTCCTCAGGGTATGAAGGAGCCTTTGATTGTCCCTTTGGTGCAACCCGATGCTTGGCTCATCTAATACGTATAGAACTCCAACTAGGGCCGAGCCTATCTGGGTGGCAAGCCTTATCCTCTGGGATTCGCCTCCCGAAAGGGTTCCTGCATTCCTTGCCAGCGTCAGGTAATCAAGGCCTACATCTATTAAAAAGCTTATCCTTGCGTTAATCTCCCTTAATATCTGCTCCGAAATCATCTTCTCCCTGTCATTCAGCTGGATGCCTTCGAAGAATCTCATCATCTCGCTGATGGACATCTCGGTCAGCTCTATTATGTTCTTATCCTTTACCGTCACAGCCAGGCTGTTATCGTTAAGCCTTTTACCCTTGCAAACAGAACAAGGCGTCTCTGACATGTACTTTTCGATTTTCCCCCTAATGTACTCTGATGAGGTTTCATTGTACCTTCTTTCCATGTTGTTCACTAGGCCTTCAAATATGATTTCCCGCTCTTTCCACCCACCGAAGTAAGAATTAAAGTTGATGTTAATAGGCTCCTCCTCTCCATAAAGGAGGGCGTCCATGAATTCCGTCGATGCCTTTTCAAGGGGTTCTTCCATGGAAAAACCATATTTATTGGCAATTTGTGCAATTATCGAATTGTAATAGGTACTTTCATCACTAGCTCCGAAAAAGTTCAGGGCTCCCTTGTTTATAGATATCGACTTATCGGGAATAAGAAGCTCCGGATCTACCTGCTTGTGGCTTCCCAATCCGTTGCAGTGCATGCACATTCCAAATGGATTATTGAAGGAGAACATCCTTGGTTCAAGCTTGTCTATTGCGATGTTGCAGTCCGGGCATGCGAATTTTTCGCTGAACTTTATTCTCTTTCCATCGATAATATCTATGAATACCATGCCTTCCGACATCTTCAAGGCGGTCTCGATGGAATCTGAGAGCCTCTTTTCTATGCCCTCCCTATTCTTAAGCCTGTCCACCACTATTTCTATATTGTGTTTTTTGTTTTTGTCCAGGTTGATTTCTTCTTCGTTAAGTTCGTATACCTCTCCGTCGATAACCACCCTTACAAATCCATCTCTTTTAATTGCATTTAAAAGCTTTTTATGCTGCCCTTTTTCACCTTGAACTATAGGGGAGAGCACTTGAAACTTGATCCCTTCTCCCATCGCGGTTATAGCCTCTACCATCTGATCTACTGACTGGGAAGAGATCTCCTTTCCGCATTTGGGACAATGGGGTATGCCTATCCTTGCATACAACAGCCTGAAGTAATCGTATATCTCGGTAACAGTCCCCACTGTGGATCTGGGGTTTCTATTGGTTGTCTTCTGATCGATGGATATCGCCGGAGACAGGCCCTCTATATACTCCACATCAGGCTTGTTCATCTGCCCGAGAAACTGTCTTGCATAGGAAGACAGAGACTCCACGTATCTTCTTTGTCCCTCCGCATAAATCGTGTCAAAGGCCAGGGAGGATTTCCCCGACCCGCTCAGCCCCGTAAATACTATGAATTTATCCCTTGGCAGGGTTATATTTATATTTTTCAAGTTGTGCTCCTTGGCTCCAACTATGTTTATCCTATCCATTTATTTCTCCTTTCTTCGGATCTTTTCATTTTGAAGCTTCACTATTTGGTCCCTTATCTTGGCAGCTTTTTCAAACTCTAGACTCTCTGCCGCCAGCATCATTTCCTCTTGAAGCTCTTCAATGCTTCTATCGCCAAACTCCAACACTTCCTTGGTTGTTTGATAAGCGGCCTCGTCTTCTGCAGCTTTTGTAGCCTCTATGACCTCATGAATCTTTTTAACTATCGACATAGGCGTGATGCCATGTTCTTTGTTGTATTCACTCTGTATTTTCCTTCTTCTTTCAGTTTCATCTATAGCTTTTCTCATGGATGGCGTGATCTTGTCTCCATACATGAGGACTTTCCCATCCACATTTCTCGCGGCTCTGCCTATCGTCTGAATCAAAGCCGTTTCTGAGCGCAGGAAACCTTCCTTGTCGGCATCTAAGATTCCTATCAGACCAACTTCCGGAATGTCCAGACCTTCCCGCAGAAGGTTAATGCCGATAAGCACATCAAACTCTCCAAGCCTGAGCTGCCTTATAATCTTTATCCTTTCGAGAGTATCTATATCGGAATGAAGGTACTTAGCCTTTATCCCAACGCTTGTTATGTAATCGGACAAATCCTCAGACATCTTTTTGGTAAGCGTCGTAACAAGCACTCTTTGGCCTTTATCTATTTTTGCGTTTATCTCGCTTATAAGGTCGTCTATCTGGTGTTCTGCAGGTCTTACGAAAATTTCCGGATCCACAAGACCGGTGGGTCTTATTATTTGTTCCACTAGATTTTGGCTCTTTTCGTTTTCATACGGTCCCGGTGTTGCCGTGGTGAATATCATCTGGTTTATCTTTTTTTCAAATTCTTCAAAGTTAAGAGGCCTGTTGTCTAGAGCCGATGGCAGCCTAAAGCCAAAGTCCACCAGGTTCTGTTTTCTAGATCTATCTCCGGCATACATCCCTCTCACCTGGGGTATCGTTACATGTGATTCGTCTACTATCAGCAAAAAATCCTCCGGAAAATAATCGATCAAAGTAAATGGGGGACTCCCCGGCGGCAGACCGGTTATGTGCCTGGAGTAGTTTTCTATTCCGTTGCAAAAACCCATCTCTTTTAGCATCTCCATGTCATAGTTGGTCCTTTGCAAGATCCTTTGGGCTTCCACCAACTTGTTCTCTTCTATCAGCTGGTCGTACCTATCGTTTAATTCCTTTCTTATAGAGTCAATCGCTCTCTTTAAGTTATCCTCCGTAGTCGCATAGTGGGAGGCGGGAAATATAGATATGTGGCTTCTTGTACCTTTTATCTCACCTGTTATTACGTCGATTTCGCTTATCCTGTCTATCTCGTCTCCAAAAAACTCTATGCGAACCGCTTGATCGCTGGATGCAGCAGGAAATATCTCAAGGATGTCTCCCCTGACCCTGAACGTTCCCCTGGTAAAGCTTATGTCGTTTCTGGCGTACTGAATATCCACCAGCTTTCTGATAATCTCATCTCTATCCTTTTCCATTCCCGGTCTTAGCGAAACCACCAGATCTTCGTAATCGATAGGGCTTCCAAGTCCATATATGCAGGACACGCTGGCTACTATGATCACATCCTTGCGCTCGAAAAGGGCCGCCGTGGCAGAGTGGCGCAGTTTGTCTATCTCATCATTAACGGACGAATCCTTCTCAATGTACAGATCCGATTGGGGAACGTAGGCTTCGGGCTGGTAATAATCGTAGTAGCTAACGAAATACTCTACCGAATTATCCTGAAAAAACGTCTTGAACTCGCTATATAGCTGAGCTGCCAAGGTTTTATTGTGAGCCAGTATTAGCGTTGGCTTTTGCACCTGCTCAATTACCTTTGCCATGGTGTAGGTCTTTCCGGAACCAGTTACGCCCAGGAGAGTCTGGTAACGTAAATTTTCATTTATGCCACGGCTAAGTTTTTCTATCGCCTTTATCTGGTCTCCTCTGGGCTCAAATTCTGAGGTCACCTTGAATTCATTCATATCATTCACCTGTTTCTTTTGTTTTAGCAAAACGTATGTTCGGTTAGATTATACATCAACATACGTGAAATATCAATTTTAATGATACCCCAAAATCCTTAATAGAAGCATAAAAAAAAGCCCCAACCTAATTAAAGGTTGGGATGGATTCATATCTTGAATTTTTTTACCAATTCTCGCAGCTTTATCGCCAAGTCGCCTAATTTTTCGCTTGAAGATGCAACTTCTTGAACCGAGGCCGATTGCTCCTCTGTTGATGCAGAAACTTCCTGAGTAGCTGCGGCATTTTCCTCTGATATTGCAGACAGGGTCTGCATGACTTCCAATAGTTCGTTTTTCTTCTGATCCATGTATCGCACCGATTCTGTGGATTTGTGGATTATCCCTTTGATTTCTTCCACTTTTACCGCGATCCCCTCGAACTTATCCTGAGTATCCTCCACTTTCAATGATTGCTCTTCCATCGCAATCAATACATTGTCCATGGTTTCAACTGCTTCCTTGGAGTTTGATTGAAGATTTTTTACCACATCGTCAATTTCTTTTACAGACACTGACGATTGTTCAGCCAGTTTTCGGATTTCTTCTGCCACTACTGCAAATCCTTTACCTGCTTCTCCAGCTCTTGCAGCTTCAATGGCAGCATTTAATGCCAAGAGATTTGTCTGTCCAGCTATGCTGTCAATTATTTGGGTGGCTGCGTTAATCTTCTCGGCTCTATCATTGGTTTCATCTATAAGCCTTGATACGGCTTCCATGGCCTCGTTGCTTTCAAAAGACTTGACCCTCAGCTGTCCCATGGTTATTTCACCCCGATTTTTAAGGTCCCCAAGGTCTTGTATCTTTTCGTTTATCATCAGCTTATCTTCAAGGTCTTCTTTTATTATTTCTCCAAGCTCATTTGCCACAAAAGACCCTTTTTCTACATCGACAGCCTGCTCACTTGCGCCTCTAGCTATGTCCTCTACAGTTTTTGCCACCTCGTCAGATGCTGAAGCAGATTGCCTACTGGTATCTGAAAGTCTCATTGCCGATTCCTCGACGCTTTCAGATACTTTAGCTGTATCATATATCAATTGGGAAAAATTTTCTTTAAGTTTAAGCAATGATGAAGCTATGACTCCTAACTCATCCCTGTTGTCTTTGTATCTTTTGGATGCCTCTCCAATAGAATCAGTCAAATCGTAATTCGCGATTTTATCTATTTCCTCCGACAATTCAATTATCGGTTTTGCTATCCTTCCACTAAAGATATATGTTAGGGCTACGCCCGCAAGCAGTATCAAACCCGCTGCCGCCAATAGCCTGTTTCTCAAATTGGAGACTCCCTGTAAGACTTCACTGGCTTGAATCGCTACTACCACAAACCAATCTGTACCCTCCACCGGAGTAAATGCCACTAATCTTCTCGTGCCTTCGAACATATACTCTCCAAATCCATATTCACCTGCAAGTATTCTGTTTTCAAGCAACTCGGCCAGCTCCTTCTGTTCTGGATCTGCCTTTGAGCTTTCCAAAAGATTTAGCTGATTCGTTACGAAATCCATATTTGGATGAGCCATTATGACGCCATCTTTGTTTAGGATGTATGAGTATCCCGTTTCACCGTACTCAAACCCTGATATTATGGCATTGAGGCTTTCCTGGTCTCTGACTCCGTACAACACATTTTTTATCTCCCCGCTGCTTCTTACCGGAACCGCAACTATCATGGTAGGCATCCCCGTAACTCTGCTTATCAACACGTCAGATACTACAGACTCTCCGGCAATCGCCTTTTGAAAATAATCCCTGTCCCCCACATCGGTTTTATCGGCTCCTTCATTAAATCTTACCGCATTTCCCACGCCATCAGTCAGAGCAAAAGACTCAAAGCCCAACTTGTGAGCCTCTTCCAGCAAAACATCGACTTTTTCCTCCCAAGGCGTTTCATCCAAGATTATGCGCCTATTTGCTATTGCTTCCATAAAAGATAGCTGTTGATCCATACGGGCCCTGACTACCTTCTGAGTTTCTAAAACTGAAGTGGATAGCCCCGTCTGCGCTTCACTCATAAGAAAATCTGATGATGTGATTACCGATATTGCCGCCAATCCCATACTTGATGCAATCAATATCAGACCGAAAATGATTACCATCTTTGTTTTGATCGACTTTTTCATTATGTCCTCCTTCGGCTTCACGCCATTTATAAACTTGTATAGTATATTATCGGCGTATTAAATAATAATTTAAGCTTGACCAAAAAATATTTTAAGCTTCCTTTAATATTCTTTTCCAGACATAAAAAAAGAAGCACCCTGGGATGCTTCGGAGTAAATCTAAATTTCATGTCGTCCTTCAAGGGATTTTGCCAAGGTAACTTCGTCTGCATACTCAAGATCTCCACCTACGGGAATTCCGTGGGCGATTCTGGTTACCTTTATTCCCGAAGGCTTGATCAGCTTTGAGATGTACATGGCAGTGGCCTCCCCTTCGATAGTCGGGTTCGTGGCTATTATCACCTCTTCAACATCTTCCTTTTGAAGCCTCAGGATAAGCTCCTTAATCCTTATATCGTTGGGACCTATTCCGTCCATAGGAGATATAGCCCCCTGGAGAACGTGGTATTTCCCTCTGTAATCCCTCGTCTTCTCAATAGCGATTATGTCCTTTGGCTCCTGGACCACACAGATCATCTTCGGGTCCCTTTTGGGGTCCCTACATATCCTGCATGGATCCTCATCTGTTATATTAAAGCAAACAGAGCAGTATCTAATCTTGTTTTTCGCCTCAATAATAGCATTAGCCAATGCCTCAGACTCCTGTTTGGGTACTTTCAACAGGTGCATCGCCAGCCTTTGAGCTGTTTTGTTGCCGATACCCGGCAACCTCGCCAGCTCATTTATGAGCTTGGACAGGGAATCTGAATAATAGTCCATATCGCACCTCTGTCATGTGGATTTAAAACATTCCCGGCAGGTTCATACCTCCGGTTATTTTTGCCATTTCAGCACTTACCATTTCTTCCGCTTTTCTCAAAGCTTCGTTGACCGCAGCTAAAACAAGGTCTTCAAGCATTTCTACGTCGTCCTCATCTACGACTTCCGGATTTATCTTAATTGAAACTATCTCTTTTTTACCCGTAGCAACAGCAGTGACCGCTCCGCCCCCTGCAGTGGCTTCAACTTCCCTTTCCTGCACCTCAGCCTGAACCTTTTGCATATCAGCCTGCATCTTCTGTACCTGCTTCATCATATTGTTCATATTTCCCATTCCACCTGGAAATTTATTTCTCGCCATTTTTACTCCTCCTAAAAAATTATTTAAATTCAACCTTGTCTTCACCAAACAAATCCAAAGGAAGCTTGTTTACAAGGTAATCATTCTGAGTCTTTACTTGGATGCTTATCTTCACACCCCGGCCTAATATCTTCTTGGCTGTGCTTTCTATGTAGGCCTTTTCCTCTTCAACCTTCTTGCTGTGAAATTCATCTCCTTGGTTGTAACTGATAATGATTTTATCACCGTCAGCTTTAGCCCTGCCTACTCCTAAGGACATTCCTAAAACCTTTTTGTCCTTGCTTATATATTTTACCACTGAGGCAAAATCTGCATCCTTGCCCTGCTTTGGCTCATCTGATATCTTTTCATGTGCTTGTGGATCTTTTTTAACGTATCCTGTTTCCGGCTCCCTTGCCACTGAAGCCTGCCTTGCAGGTTTCTCAACCCGGGTAGAAGCCGCCTTTACGGCTGATTCTTCCATGGTGCAGAGTCTTATTAAAGTGACCTCCATGAGGATCTTTGGCAACGCGGTAAATTTCAGCTTGTTTTCTCTGTCGGTAAGAACATCTATTATCGAGCTTATCCGCTCCATGGTCTTCATGTTGCTCCCGGCAAGAAGTCCGCTGGACTCGTCTTTTATTTCGATGAGCATATTGGTGTTTTTTGTTATCCCATAGATCAAAACGTCTCGAAATCCGCTTATAAGCTGATGGATAAGCTGAACCATTTCCTTGCCTGCGTTATAGGCGTTGTCCAAATTATCCAGGGCTCTTTTTACGTCTCTGTCCAAGACAGCCTCAATCATCGAATATACGATCTCATTGTCGGTGATGCCTAGAATGGACTTTACCTCTTCATACTCTATCAGGTCGTCTTTGCTGATTGACATACACTGATCAAGGATGCTAAGAGCATCTCTCATTGCTCCGTCAGCATTCCTGGCAATTAGCTTCAGGGCAGCTTCTTCTATCTCAATCTGGGTATCTTTACAGATATATACCATTCTTCTTATAATCTCTTCAGAGGTCAGACTGCGAAAATTAAATCGCTGACACCTTGAGAGTATGGTTGCCGGAAGCTTATTGGGTTCAGTGGTTGCGAGTATGAATATGGCATGAGCTGGAGGTTCCTCCAAAGTCTTTAGAAGGGCATTGAAAGCCTCCATCGTAAGCATGTGGACCTCATCTATGATATATACCTTGTACCTGCCCACTGCAGGCATGTACTTGACCTTGTCACGCAGATCTCTGATTTCGTCCACTCCTCTGTTTGAGGCGGCATCGATTTCGATGATGTCCATGACGCTGCTAGTCTCCAAATCTGCACATGTTTTGCAGTTGTTGCATGGTTCTCCGGTTTCGGATTCGGGACAGTTCACAGCTCTGGCAAAAATCTTTGCCGCGGATGTCTTTCCTGTACCTCTTGTTCCGCTGAATAGATATGCATGGGCTATCTTGTCCATGGTTATTTGATTTTTTAAAATAGAAACTACATTTTCCTGGCCTATAATATCCTCGAAGCGCTTAGGCCGGTATTTTCTATATAATGCTACGTATTCCATCCATATGCTCCTATAATCGTATTGAAACCCTTGCGCCTTTATTATGTAATGAAAATAAAAAAATGTCGTGCACCCTTCGTCGAATGCACCTGTAGAGCGAAACGAATCAGCCAGCTCAAACCAGGTTGACCTGCGGCACATAGAATTCCTGCTTACCGCTGCTTCCTTCCGGACCTGACGGGGTTCACAAGTATCTATTGCACAGGGCCCGGCTCTCAACACCGCTTAAAACGCTCCTGACCTCTAAAAATGCATCCTCTGTCGGGAATTCGATCCTGCTACAGCGGATTGCAGGTACAGGGCACCGCTAACTCCCCATCTAGCACGACAAAAGTGTATGTCAACCCTCAAAAGAGCTACAAACAATTTTTAGTTGGCTACCAAAAGCCACATATTGAATTGTACCATACTGAGTGAAAATTGCAAGAAAAATCAGCTGATAGTCCCTGCCTTTTCCTCCGCATGTTTTCTGGCCCAACGGTCTATTTCCAAGATTTCCTCAAGTCCCGGCTCTTTTATTGGCACATGCAATTCCATAACAGATTCGATAATCTTAGATATATCCAAAAAAGATATCTCTTTGTTTAAAAATTTATCGACCATTATCTCGTTAGCACCGTTAAGAACTACGGGCATGCTTCCTCCTGCTTCAAGCGCATCGTATGCTAGCTTGAGACATCTAAACTTATTTACATCAGGTTTTCTAAATTCCAAAGTCCCTATTTCAGCAAGGTTCAAGCTTTTCGTATTATTTTCGTGCCTTTCAGGATATAACAGGGCCAGCTGAATTGCCACCCTCATGTCCGGTTCTCCCAGTTGAGCCATGGAGGAATGATCCTTAAACTCAACCAAAGAATGAATGATGCTTTGAGGATGTATTATAACGTCGATTTCTGCAGGCTTAAGGTCAAACAGCCATTTAGCCTCTATAACTTCCAGACCTTTGTTCATCAGTGTTGACGAGTCTATGGTGACCTTTTTGCCCATGGACCAGTTGGGATGCTTTAAAGCCTGCTCTACAGTAACCTCTTCAAGCTGTTTTATGTCGTAGTCCCTAAAAGGACCTCCAGATGCCGTCAGGCTTATCTTTGATAGGTACTTACGCTGGTTTCCTATCAAGCATTGAAATATGGCGCTGTGCTCGCTGTCTACAGGATATAAATCCACGTCATGTGCTTTAGCCAGATCTATGACTAAGCTTCCACCGGCCACCAAGGTTTCCTTGTTTGCAAGGGCGATATCTTTTCCCTTTTTTATTGCCTCTATCGTAGGAATAAGTCCCGCCATTCCAGGTATTGCCGTAACCACCCGCTGTGCACTGTCCCAGGCAGCAGCCGCAGATATACCTTCAATGCCTTCCAATACCTCGTACTTCCCCTTGAGCCTTTTTCGAAGCTCGTCCGCTTTTTTCTCATCCCATACCGCTACGATTTCCGGTTTGAACTCCAGTGCCTGTTTTTCTAGAAGGTCGATATTCTCATTTCCCGTAATTGCCACAACGGATATCTTGTCTCCATGATTTCTTACGACATCCAGAGTCTGAGTGCCGATTGATCCAGTAGATCCCAATATGCTTATTTTAATCATTAATACAACCCCTTATTGAAAATAATTTCACACGTTATATGATAACGGAGAAACATGGGGTTTTCAACAAAATTATGCATCGATATTGTCGGTTTTATAACCCCTGACAGCCAATGCCATCATCACCGCTCCTACGACAAAAAATATTACATGAAGCTGATTGATGCCAGCTAGGATAATGCATTGTACAACGATCCACAAGGCAAGTATGCCACCCTGTGAAAATGAAAGCAAAGGAAATATTTTACTGTTTTTCATCCCCGCCCAAGCAACGAAAAGATTGCCAAGACCTATGATTACGAACAGGAAGAGTCCCGGAATCAGAAAGTCATCAAAAGGTCCATGCCTCAAAGCAACATCTGCATCTATGCCCACCAAATTGCCTGTGGGATCATATATGGCTGCAGCTCCTCCGAAAATTGCGCCCAGTCCAACAAAAATGTGTATGCCTGCCTGAACTTTTTTTAACAAGGACATGGAAATTCCTCCCCCTCATATTTTCGTCCCTTAACTTACAAAACAATTATACCATATTGATTGACAAGCCACCCGTACATCTGTATAATAATATTCTGCGACAACAACATCCGGAGAGGTGTCCGAGCGGCCGAAGGAGCACGCCTGGAAAGCGTGTGTGCGTCACAAGCGTACCGAGGGTTCAAATCCCTCTCTCTCCGCCATATACTAAAAGCAATCACCTATAAGGTGATTTTTTTTCGTGCAAACTGAGATACAGCATCAAACTGCCAGTGCAATATACAAAGCTTGCTTTAAATATATTGCACTGGCAGTTTGATATTGGGCGAAGCCCTCGAACTCAGATACCTAGGTGTCTGAGTTGCTGAATCAATGTTCACAAATATGCCATTAGAGGCTTACTTTAAATACGTTGCAATAAATATCAAGCAACACTTATTACTGCAACACAGTGCAGTATACAAAGCTTGCTTTAAATATATTGCACTTTCAAAAATACAATACCACATTTAATCCTACATACAGAGCCAACAAAATCCCCATAGGCGCATTTACAAAAAGCCCCTTCCACGATACATGGCTGACCGGCATCTCGTAGCCATTTTCCCTTATCATCTTTTTTATATAGTGTACAGTCATGTACACTCCAGCTATAAGCAATGATAAGGCGATTACTATCATCAATAAGTTGTCCATAAAGCCGGTCTCCAAAGGCTGCACCTCCAGGATATCCTGGATATCGAAGATTTCCGGAAAAGATTCAGCCATCATTTTGAGTGTCGCAAGAACCGCGAAAGACGTGAAGTTGTTAAAAAAGTGGAATAGTATTCCTCCCCAAAGAGATCCGGTGACCAATACTATAGCCGCCATTATTATTCCAAGGGCGGTGGCATATCCCAGCTGACCCAAATCTATATGCATCAGACCAAAAAGCACCCCCGTCACAACAGAGGCCTGCAAAAGGCTCACATCTCTGAAATGGTCTAAAATGACTCCCCTTATGAATACCTCCTCCAAGATTACAGGTATTACTGCAACCGCTATGAAAAACACCCACAGATTGGGCACCATTTCGAATACCCTGATAGTGACTTCTCCGGAATCTATCCTTGCCAAGACAGCAACAAGGTAATTTATTCCGTATTTGATTAAAAAGCTTATTAAAAAAAGTTGAAATATTCTCCAGACGTTCTTTGCCGACAATCCAACATCGAGCTTCAGGGTGGATATTATGGGCTGTCCGGTAGCTACCAAATAGACCAAGCATGGAATCAATACGTCAACTAGCTGGTGATAGAGAGCGAATTCTTCATAAAAAAACGCACCGATCACTAGATTTCCGGTAATAAAAACAATAAACAATACTAAAAACAGCCATAATCCGCTTCTGTGGTTCTTCTCTTTCAATAAATTCATTAAACTCACCCTCTGTCTAATTGATTCTGTTGTACAAGCTGTAAACGAGGGCTGTCATCAAGGTGCTTGCAACAATCAGAATGCCCACCAAAACCTCAACGGAAAGCCCTGCCACATTAAAAAGAAAGTATATGGCAAATCCCATAGCCGCTCCAAAAGCAATTGCTGCCAGCATATTGAACAGCACATTTAAGTTTTGCTTTACAGCCTTTTGAGGATCGTCCCAGTCCAATTTCGGCCTATAAGTGTCAACCAAAACACCAAAGCCTATTACTGGAACTGAACTTGCCAACCCTCCTATTAAAGCAAATGCCACAGTAGAAACTTCAAGCTTTAAAATAAAGATCAGCGGCACTAAGAAAAACATCATGGCCGTTGTCTGAAGGATTATTGGGAAAATCATCCTTCCCATAAAAGCATCTCTTTTAGAAACCGGTACGACCGCATTTACCCAACTTGCTTTGCCTTCCCTTGAGACCGTAGTGGACTGAGTTGGGTTCGTGCCTGCAATAAATACAAATATGCCTATCAGCAAAAATGTAAAGATATCCTTGAAATCTCTGTATAGCTCGGTGAACATATCCAATTCTCCACCACCGGAAATCAACGGCATCAATATCATTATCACTGGAATTATGACTACTATGCTGACACAATTAAAAAGGTATATGGGCGTTCGGAGCACCATTTTCATATCATTTAAAAAGATGGCCTTCCAGGGGGAGCTTGCTACCACATCCTTGTCGTACTCCAAGGCTATATGCTTTTTAACGCTGTCGCTCTTGTTAAAATACCCTTGTACGTAAAGTTTTTTTCCGGCAACTACCACTCCCAAACCAAATACTACGGAAGCTGCCCCATATAAAAGAAAACTAATTATGCCGCTCGCAGTGTTCGATTCGTACAGTCCCTTGCTTAGCCATATTGCCGGCGGATAGGTTCTTCCAACTATATTCACCAAGCTATTTTGATTTCTAAGCAGCGCCTCGATATACTCCCCCTCGCTTCCAGGAGGTATCGCTGTTGCCGCCCTATTTACAAGAAACTGGAATAATATTATTATCACTAGAAACAGAAATAAGCTGACCGTCCTCAAAATATCTTTTTTGCCTTCAATATTTACGAACTTCATAATAAACATAACAATAACAGTCCCTATGCTTAAAGGTATTACGGGAAGAAGTAGAACACCTATTGCAAAAAAAAGAGCGTAGAGCACTCCCCCCATATCTTCAAATGGGATAAAAAACACAGGAGCCAATATAGGCACGACTATCATATATTCGTATACCACCATGTTTATGAACTTTGCAGACACGATGGTCTCTTCCTTAATTGGAAGAAACAGCAGCTTATCCAGATCTTTCGAAAAATAAAAGGTAGACATGGCGTATATCAAACCGAAAAACAGCACCACTATTGCCGCCGCTGAAAAAGTCATCGCAAAAATCGCCCCCTCCTGCCCTAGGACGAAAAGCTGTATGTACACTGTATTCAACAATTTTATATACATATTATAGACAGGTATCAGCGAGGCAAATACAAGGATCAACAACAGGGCCATCCCCAACTTTTTCTTGTCCGTTTTGGCATCGTGAATAAACTTGGAAAAACCGAAGTTTGCATTAAGGAGTGTTTTCGTCAAAATCAACATTTCTTTCATATTTCTGTCAACTCCAAAAATATTTTTTCAAGGCTCTCCTTGTCCCTTGCATCTCCCTTGAGCTGTTCCATGGTGCCTTGGGCTATGATTTTTCCTTTGTTTATTATCGCTATCCTATCACATATCTTTTCAGCCACTTCAAGCACATGTGTGGAAAAAAACACACTTTTGCCTTCTGCGCACCTTTTTTTCATAAGTTCTTTCAGATTGTATGATGATTTCGGGTCAAGTCCCACCATGGGCTCATCCAGTATGAAGACCATGGGATCGTGAAGCAGGGCTCCTATGAGAACTATCTTTTGCTTCATACCGTGGGAGTAGCTGCTTATAGGATCATTGACCGCTTTTTCCATATCAAATAGATTCAAGTATCTTTCAATTTCACTCTTTCTTTTCTCTTTGTCCACCCCATAGACGTCTCCCATGAAATTTAGGTACTCGATTCCCTTGAGTTTTTCGAAAACCTCGTGATTGTCGGGGACGTAGCTGAACTGCCTTTTGGAATTGATGGAATCTACCTGATTGTTTATGCCGTTTATATATATGGTTCCAGCATCCGGCTTCAATAACCCCACTATCATTTTAATGGTAGTCGTCTTGCCAGCTCCGTTTGGACCTAAAAACCCAAATATCTCACCTGGCTTAACTTCAAAACTAATATTGTCTACCGCTTTAATTTTTCCCGATCCATATGATTTGGATACTCCTTCAACCTTGAGCATACTTTTCCTCCTGATTAATAATTAATTTTTTTGATCTTTGTTTCAAATTCAGATACGAATTCATCGAATTCGTCAGGTCCAAAGAAGTAAAAGTCATCTCGCGTCTTGACAACAAGTACGCGGCTTCCATTTGCGAGCAGGTATGCCCTATCCCCGTTGCTTAATGTGAATCGGCCTTCTCTAAACGAACCTATAGATGTTCCCATGATCCTTCTCACCGGCGCGTACTGCCTGTCCGCATTCCAGTCTATGATGTAAGCATCGGTCATATCCACCTGGGCGATCTCTACGCTTTTAAACCCCGTTAAGAATACCGCCTTTAAATACCCATCTTCAATCTTCACCACATTTAAAAACCTCATGGCAACAAACAAGCCCACAGTCAACAAGGCAACCGCTACCATAAGCCCTAGCTCCAACACGGCTTTTTTTGACCTTCTATCTGACTTTTCCTGCCTTGCGAACTTTATGACAGCCAGCACCATAAGAATTCCAACTACAAACAAAACTCCTAAAAAGACTATACCCCCTATGCTTTCTACCGATACTCTGTACATGGCAGCCTCCTTTTTGCAATGAAATCGTAAATCAGGTTGATTTACCGTCTAGAAACTTATTGATAAATATATAACGATGCTGTATAGTAGTACTAATACATTTTAGACTTTTGCTTTTCGCACGTGAAATTTAAATAGCTACAAAACCATTCTATTGCAAATACTGTTAAAAATCAATCCTCACAAGTCCTATACCTTGATTCTACTTGATAATATAGTAGAAATAAATTAAAATACAAGAATAGCTATTTTATTGCTACAAATGCAAAGTTAAATATTAATATATTAAATAAGGAGGATTTACTATGTACGAAAGAGTCTATAATTTTTCTGCCGGACCCTCAGTCTTGCCGGAAGAAGTGCTTCTAGAAGCATCCAAGGAAATGTTGAACTATAAGGGAAGCGGAATGTCCGTGATGGAGATGAGCCATAGATCCAAAGAATTTATGGGAATTGCGGCAGATGCCGAAAAGCTTTTAAGAGAGCTGATGAATGTTCCTGCAAACTATAAGATCTTATTTTTACAAGGCGGGGCTTCCACCCAGTTTGCAATGATACCTCTGAATCTGTTTTCAAAATCCAAAACCGCAGATTATGTGGATACCGGAGCTTGGTCCACAAAAGCCATAAAAGAGGCAAAAAAATATGGAACGGTCAATGTTTTAGCTTCATCCAAGGAAAGTACATACTCCTATATTCCAAAATTGGACAAATCATCTTTTTCAAAAGATGCAGATTATTTTCACATAACCACGAATAACACCATATACGGCACGAGATTCACTCCTGACAATCTTCCTGATACGGGAGACGTCCCTCTGGTGGCGGACATGTCCTCAAACATACTATCCGAGGCTTATGACGTGAGCAAATTCGGGCTGATTTATGCCGGAGCGCAAAAGAACATGGGTCCTGCAGGCGTCACAGCAGTCATAATCAGAGAAGACCTAGTAGGAAAAGCGATGGATATCACCCCTACAATGCTGGACTACAAGATACATTCCGATGCTGATTCCCTTTACAATACGCCACCTTGCTATTCAATCTATATGTGCATGCTGGTATTTAAATGGTTGAAGGAAAAAGGCGGAGTAGCCGCTATGGAGAAGATAAACAGGGAAAAATCCCAGCTGCTTTATGATTATCTCGATCAAAGCGCCATGTTCAAGGCTACTGTCGCCGTTGAAGACAGATCTTTAATGAACGTTCCATTCGTTACAGGAAAAGAGGAGCTGGATGCAGCATTTATTAAAGAAGCTGTAGCAAAGGGCTTTGTCAACCTTAAAGGCCATCGTTCTGTTGGAGGCATGAGAGCAAGCATATACAATGCCATGCCTGTCGAAGGAGTAAAGGCGCTGGTTGAGTTCATGAAGGAATTTGAAACAAAAAATAAATAATCGGAGGTTTCCAATGTATAAGATAAAAACATTAAATAATATTTCCCAAGACGGCTTGTCTCTACTTGGAGGAAACTACAGAATAACGGAAGAAGATCCAAATCCGGATGCCATACTTCTCAGAAGCTACAAAATGCACGATATGGAGCTTCCTGAAAGCGTAAAGATAATTGGTCGTGCCGGAGCAGGAGTAAACAACATACCTATAGAAGAATACGCTTCAAAGGGAGTTATAGTGGTCAACACTCCCGGAGCCAACGCAAATGCAGTAAAAGAGCTGGTAGTATTGGGCCTATTGCTATCATCAAGGAAAGTCGTTCAGGGCATCAACTGGGCTAAATCAGCCAAAGACGATCCGGAAGTGGCCAAGCTGATTGAAAAAGAAAAGTCCAAGTTTGCCGGTCAAGAGCTTACAGGAAAAAAACTAGGCGTAATAGGCCTTGGCGCAATAGGCGTTTTGGTTGCAAACGCGGCACTCTCATTGGGGATGGAAGTCTATGGCTACGACCCTTTCGTATCTGTTGAATCTGCATGGGGCCTAAGCTGCGATGTGAAAAGAGCCTTGAGCCTTGATGAAGTGATGACAGACTGCGATTATATTTCTCTTCACGTGCCGTTGATCGATCAAACTAAGAACCTAGTCAATGCAGACAGGCTAAAGATGGCCAAACCCGGTCTTAGGATCCTTAACTTTGCAAGGGGAGCCCTAGTCAGCAACAAGGATATCAAAGACGCACTGGATAGCGGAAAGGTTGCATGCTACGTAACTGATTTCCCGGATCAAGAGCTTTTGAACATGGACGGCGTTATAGGAATACCCCATCTCGGAGCATCCACTGCAGAGTCTGAAGAAAACTGCGCTAAAATGGCTGTTCACGAAATCAAAGAGTTCTTGGAAAACGGAAATATCGTAAACTCTGTAAACTACCCTGACTGCTACATGGGAGTGAGCAATACCCAGGCAAGAATAGGCATAACCCATAAAAACATTCCAAACATGGTAGGTCAGATAACAGGAGTTTTGGCTAAAGACAACATCAATATCGGCGACATGCTTAATAAATCAAAAGGCGATTTTGCATATACCCTTATCGATGTTGATTCACACATATCTGACGACCTTACAAACATGATTTCGGATATAGACGGAGTTTTAAAAGTAAGAGTAATAAAAAACAATTAATTGAGGAGAAATAAATGGCTGTAATTAAAGCATTTAAATCAATCAGACCAGAGAAGAAACTTGCCGGAAAGGTAGCTGCGCTTCCCTATGATGTATACAACACCGAGGAAGCCATTGAAGCCGTAAAGGGCAACCCTTACTCGTTTCTACATATAGATAAATCAGAAATCGATCTTCCTTCGGATACCGACCCATACAGCGAGGAAGTCTATTTAAAGGCAAGATCAACTATGGATTCCTTTACTGAAAAAGGAATCTTCATACAGGATGATACCCCGAAGCTATATATATACAGGCTTATAATGGATGGCCGAAGTCAAACAGGTTTGGTATGCTGCAGTTCCATAGATGATTATATAAACGGAACCATCAAGCGTCATGAGCTGACCCGTGAGGATAAGGAACAAGATAGGATCAATCATGTCGACTATTGCGATGCCAACACCGGACCGATATTTTTGACCTATGAATCCAAACCAAACATCAACGACATCATTGAATCCTGGACGCAGGAGCAGACCTCGGAATACGACTTTGTCACTGAAGACGGAATTACACACCAGGTCTGGATAATCGACAATCCTGAAACTATAGAAACGCTGGTTGATGAATTTGATAAAATCCCCTCCACGTATATTGCAGACGGCCATCACAGAACAGCTTCAGCTGCAAAGGTGGGACTAAAGCGAAGAGAATCAAATTCAAACCATACCGGAAATGAGGAGTATAATTTCTTTCTGAGCGTACTTTTCCCTCACGACCAGCTTTATATCATGGACTATAACAGAGTAGTCAAAGATCTCAACAACATGACGACCGATGAGTTTATCTCTAAGCTAGAGAAAGTCATGTATGTAGAAAACTCCGGCTCACAACCTTTCAAACCCTCTCAGAAAGGGGAAATCGGACTGTATCTGGATGATACATGGTACAAGCTGACTGTAAAGGAAAACACGGTAGATTATAAGGATCCAGTCGCCTCATTGGATGTATCCATACTGCAGGAATCGGTGTTAAAGCCTTTGCTTGGCATAGGAGATATCAGAACGGATAAGCGAATAGATTTTGTAGGAGGAATTAGGGGACTAAAAGAGCTAGAACGCCGATGCAAGATAGATATGAAGCTTGCTTTTGCGATGTACCCAACCTCAGTCAAAGAGTTAATGGCAATCTCAGATGCTGGGCTGTTAATGCCCCCTAAATCCACTTGGTTTGAGCCCAAGTTAAGGAGCGGAATTTTTATTCACCAACTCACATAAGAAAGATCAAAGCGGTTTGTTGTCTAATCTGACATCAAACCGCTTTATTTATCCACTCTCTTCTCTTTAAAAAAATCCTGCAAAAGCTTTTTGCATTCTCCCTCCATTATCCCTTCATATATCTCCAGCTCTAAGTTGTTGGTTTTTTTCAACTCCCACCTTATGACTTCCAGTCCTTTTTCCTTTGAATCATTAGCTCCATAGATAAGAGTTTTCATTCTGCTGCCCCCTATGGCACCGGTGCACATTATACACGGTTCCAACGTGACGTATATCTCACAGTCATTTAGGCGCCAGTTTCCCAGCTTCTCAGCAGCCTCTCTGATTGCCAGTATCTCCGCATGGGCGGTAGGGTCCTGATAAGTCTCAACCATATTATGAGCTCTAGATATGATTTTCCCTTCTCTTGCTACAACTGCGCCTACTGGGACCTCTCCCAAGGCATACGCTTTTTTTGCTTCGCTAAGTGCTTCCTCCATGAATTTTTTCATCCGTTGCCCTCCTTTTTAAAAACAAAAAGAGGCATATATCATGCCCCTTTGCAAGTCTTAAAATTATAGCTTCTCAAGAGTTTCCATCACGTATTCGGCATACTCCGCTCCTGTTGCTCCGTCTTCCCTGCCTGTAATTACGTATTTTTTCTCGTAAACTCCGCATTTGTCAAGAGCACTTGATAAAGCTTCTGCCTCATCGATTTTGCCCATGTGCTCTAAAAGCATGACAGCAGCTCTCATTATGCTGCTTGGGTCTGCATATTTTCCTCTGCCTTCTTCTACCATCCTCGGAGCTGATCCGTGAATAGCCTCAAACATGGCATATCTCTTTCCGATATTCGCGCTTCCCGCCGTTCCAACACCGCCTTGGAATTCAGCTGCTTCGTCGGTAAGAATATCTCCATAGAGATTCGGAAGAACCATTACCTTGAAATTCGTCCTTCTTTTCGGGTCTATCAGCTTGGCTGTCATGATATCTATGTACCAGTCATCCCACTCTACTTCAGGGTAATCCTTGGCTATTTCCTTGGCAACATCCAGGAATTTTCCATCAGTAGCCTTTACTACATTCGCTTTTGTTACTACAGTGACTTTGTTTTTCCCTGATTTCTTCGCATACTCAAAAGCAGATTTGATGATCCTATGAGATCCTTCCTGAGTAGTTACAGTAAAGTCTATTGCAAGATCGTCGTTTACGTGGACGCCTTTGCTTCCTAGAGCGTATGCCCCTTCAGTGTTCTCTCTATAGAACATCCAATCGATGCCTTCTTCAGGAACCTTTACAGGTCTTACATTTGCAAAAAGATCCAGTTCCTTTCTCATCGCAACGTTGGCGCTTTCTATATTCGGCCATGGATCTCCCGCTCTTGGCGTGGTAGTAGGCCCTTTAAGAATTATGTGGCATTTTTTTATTTCAGCCAATACATCGTCAGGTATGGCTTTGTTGTGCTGAGCTCTATTTTCGATCGTTAACCCATCTATTGTTCTAAATTCGACTTTTCCCGTCTTTGCCTCATCATCAAGCAAAAACTCGAGTACCCTTTGTGCTTGAGATGTAATATAAGGACCGATTCCGTCTCCTCCGACTACCCCGATTATTACCTTGTCCAAAGAGTCGTAGTCGATAAATTCCTTTTCCTCTTTCATTTTTTCAATTCGAGCAAATTGTTCCTCTATTAATTTCCCAAAATGTTCCTTCGCGGCTTCAATTCTATCCAAAATAAGTCCTCCTCCATATTTTGCGACCGATACGTCAGGTTCGGTCTATGCAATGCACTGCGTTTGTTTTCAGTAAGAAATATTATATATTATAATGCATAAAAATTCAAGAACGCTTGTTTTTATCAATCCACTTTCTTATCCAATTGACAAATTCTATCACCATCCATGAAATGAGCACCACAATAGCGGCGCCTATCGCATATCCCAAATACTGAGAGAATCCTCCCGTATAATTCCTAATCAACCCACTAAATACATTGGTTCTGTCTCTGTCTCTTTGCCCGGCATCAGGACTGTTAAATCCGATCTCGTAGTCGCTTCCTGCCTGAACCACCTCAGCCAGATGATATCCTGTTGATAAGATCATTACTGCCACCAATGCCGATATTATTAAAATCTTATTCAAAATAAAACAGCTCCTCTATCGGACAATTTAGGTTTCATCTACTGATTCATTTCCTCTTCCACTGCTTTTTCTATCATCTTTCTTATCTCGCTGAGATCATTCTTATCGATTATGATTTCCCTAGTATTGTCCTTCAGCTTGACTTCATCACCAAGAATTTCCGGATCGTTGAATATTGTTTCATATATCTTGTTTTGAACCATCTGAGTATATCCGTCTTCTCTTTCTTCTATTAATTTCAACTGCTTCTTGACGTATGATTCCTTTTCTTCCAAAAGCGTCATTCTTTCTTTGATGGTCTTGGAAATCTGCTCCAGGTTTTGAATTGTCTGCTCTATTATTCTTTCCTTGCTCTTTACAACGGACGCCCTTTCTGTCAGCTCTTTTTCTTTAAGAGACAACTCTTCCTTGTCGGCAGGTTTTTTTTGATTTTCAATGCCTTCATTTTTTTGTTTTTCCTTTGCTTCCACCTGATGATACTTGTCGAAACACTTCTTTAGATCATCTATTCCGATATCTATCCTTATTGGACACGATATTGATTTTAAGGCATTTTCCTCTTCTTCTGCTTTAACCTTCTCAACTTTATCGATTATCTCATTCAATCTAGTCTCTTTAGAATCAAGCTTGTTTTCCAGCTCTTTGATTACTGCTTTTTTCTCTGCTATCTTGCTGTTCATCTCCATCAGAGCAATTTCTGCTTCTCTTTGCTTGTCCTCTTCCTCTTTGCTCTCTTTGGGCGATGAGATGTTATAGATAGCTCCTACAATATTTACCAAGATGATCTCAACCCCCGCCAAGACCATGTACATCGAATAGTTGTCTACTACGCCTTCATAGTAAAATAAAAATCCATAAGCTGCTGCATTTGCTATCAGTGCCCCTACCGTCATAACTACATGGTCAAATCGATTCATGCATGTGAATACAAAAATGGCCATCACAAAAATTTTAATGCTTATAAATTGAAAGAGCCAAGGCTCCAAAGTTTCGACAAAGCTTGGATCTATTCCAAAATATGAGTTTAGATAAATTGAAACAATATATGATAAAGAAATCAAACCTCCAGTTATTACAAACAAAAATATCATTCTCGACTGACTTTTCATTTCCAGCATCATCCCCTATTTCTATTCGGTGCTAAAGGTGATTATATCATATTTTCACCTGCATATCCTCTATAAATTGTCTACATTCCCTTATACTTTCCTGCAAGCTGGCTTAAATATTTTTTGGCTTCCGTCACCTTTCCATCTTCTAACCTGGCTCTTAAATTATCGACTATCTTTCTACCTATCATGTAGTCTACAACAGGATTTTCTTCTTTTTCAAATACAGGTTGCTGAAGTGTTTTTTCCTTTGGGTATTCAATCATATATTTATCTATGTGATATTTTAAATTCACTAAATCAGTATCATTTAGTTTTCCCACATCCCTGCAAGATAGCTGTGAAATAAGAGCAGGGAGGTAGACCTGCTTTCCGGCATTAAGGTAATATGTCCCTCCTTCTCTATCTTCAGAGATCCATCTGATGACAATATGAGCAATTTCATTGTTGTCATACGGAAATGGCAGAGCCGCTTCCGGCTCCAGCTTTAGGCCTTCCAATTCCCCGGATTCCATTTTTTTTATATTATGCGAGTCTTTATCAACGAACCATCCAAGTCTTAAAATCTTAGTTGCCGTTGAGCTATATTTGCCCAGCGCCTCCACCATTGCCTCACCGTTTCTGTACACTGCTCCCATCACGCTGTTGCATTCGTGAGCCGTAAGGGAGGATATGAATAAAAATTCTTCAACAGTTCTTTGCCTCATGATTTCCAAAAATTCCACCAATGAAAAAAGATTGGTTTCTATAGCTATATCGGGGAATGATTCACAAGCATTTATATTCTCCAGCTCGTAAGAGTAAATCACTAAATCCGCCTCTTCCAACGGCACATTTTTCCAGTCTTCTTCATTTTTAACCCTATGATTGAATATCTTGACCCTGCCGCAGTCTATGTCACTAACTTCGTGATTAACCACGTGCAGCTCCCGACAGCTTAAATCACCCAACCCGCACATTATGGCTTTGATCACCGGATTTGCGTTCACCATCACTATCTTTTCATACCCTCTTCCCTTCAAAGCAAGTTCTTCCACAGGAAAGGAATCGAAAAGGCTGTCGATGTCCCTTGCCACTTTTAACTCTTTTCCTTTGTCAATAATTTCTAGAGGACAGTCGGCTTTTATTATCGTCTTGAAAAATTCCATAAATTCTTCTCTTGATATGTTATTGGTATCCACGATCACTTTATCGTATTTTTCGACTCCCACGACGTATTCTAAAAAGTCTTTGTCACCTGAAAATCTGCTGTCATCCTGTACATTCTCTCCGTTTAGATAAAACACATCCGCATTCGGATGCAGCTCTTTGATTCTATGATAGCCATCCTGATTTTCGTTTTTCAATACTGCAATCACTTTGTCCGGCTCTGGCTCAGGCTCTGGCTCTGGCTCTGGCTCTGGCTCAGGCTCAGGCTCAAGTTCCAGCACTTGTTTTGTTTCTATATATTCCTCTGGCTCACGCTCAAAAGTTGAATCCTTTTTTAGCGGAACAGTCTGATCCTCCGAAAGTGCTCTTCTACGACTCTCGTAGAGCCGCATATTTTCCTCAGGGATATCTTTTATCTTTTCAAGCATCTCCTCTGACTCCCGGTTAAGCACCTTAACTTTATCCGATGCAGGTATTTCGATGCTTTTTTCATCAATGTTTTTCGATTTCATATTACGATTAGCTTTCTTTCCTCCAAACATCAGAACCCCTGCAATAGGAATGAAAATTATATCAAACATTAGATTTAATGACGCTAGTTGATATATGCTTTCGTATGAAGCATATGCTAAATAAAGCGCCGAGGTCCCGTTCAGCACAGCTATCATAAACAAAAATTTATAAAAAACGTACTCCTTTGCGATATAAAACATAAAGGGAATCAGAACAACCCCTTTTACAGATAAAAGGTATGGCGCAAGTATGTAAAATGACGTCATATAATCCTGACCCGGATAAATGTAGCTCATCGCATACAAAGAAGACAACAACGACAGGGCAAACAATGAAATAAAAACAACAAACCCCAACTCTAATCTTATCAAGCTCATCTTTTTCATGTCGCATCCCCCTAAATCTATTCGAAACACTGTTTATAGTTATTATATTCCAATAGATATCATTGTGCAACATAGGAAGACTTAAGAAATGTCCAAAAAAGCGCACCTGTTGCTGCTCCTAATGTATCTATTGCTACATCTTCAATCATCCCGGCTCTTCCTGGGACAAACATCTGATGAACCTCATCTGTTATTGCATATGCCATGCATAATGTGACGGCTACTAAAAAAGTTTTAATATCCAATTTCCCTCGGGTAATGAAAACTGCATTTAAAATTAAAACTCCCAAAATGCCATAGATGCCAAAGTGAGCTCCTTTTCTGATAAGCAAATGAAACAAATCCTGATTTAGCTCAGCATTTGGAATTATTACTGATATCCCATCTAATAAATATTTCAGGATTCCTCCACTCAGTCTGGCAGATTCTTCTGCTTGTTGAGCCGAGAATAAAAATATTACCCCCATCCAAGCAATTGCCAAAGACCAAGCAAGCCATTTTTTTTGTTTTTCGGTCAAGATAATACCCCTTTCATATAGAAAAATCTGCATTTTCATGCAGATTTTTCGCGTCACTTAAGTTTTATTTCCTTAGGGTATTCCCAATTCGTCAACTCTGAAAGGTCAAATGCTCTAGGCTCTTTGCCTTGGTTGATGGTAAGTGCCCTATAATACATTTCCGCAAGTTCTTCCACATAATTTGCCTTTAGCAAAGCCTCTTTTGGATCCTTGTCCACAGCAACCGCTCCATGGCTTTCCATAAGTATTAAATCTGCGATCTCTGCAGCCTTTGCTACTTTATCAGCAAGATCCATAGTTCCAGGCCTTCCATATTCCGCAACCGGCACGTAGCCTTCTTTCAGCCCCAAAATCGCACATTCATAAACGATAGCCGGAATAGGCTTGTTTACTATGGCAAAGCTGGTGGCAAATCTGGAATGGGTGTGGGCTACAGCGTTGATATCCGGTCTTTTCTTGTACAATGCAAGGTGGACCAATAGCTCACTGGTAGGCTTAAGTCCTGTCAATGCTTCAATTACGTTAGCCTCCAAATCTACTATGCAGATATCATGATAAGTCATCTCTTCTCTGTCGATTCCTGATGGCGTCACGGCAACGTACCCTGTTTCTCTGTCCATGATGCTGAAATTACCGGCACGATGCTTGCAAAGCCCCGACCTTTCAGCCTTTTGGGCGATATCCAACACCTGTTTTTTTACTGATTCCATCATAGCTATTCCCCCTAAAATAATATATTTATACTATATCAGTTCTTTTATTACCTTTTCAAGCCTGATCTTTTGTTCCGGTCTATTCATAGGGATATCGTACTGCCAACAGTCGAATACGTCTGCATCTTTTACTATTTCCTCAATCGGCGTTCCTATTAAATTTTTGGAACTGTGATTCTTGGCAGCATTTGCAATATTTTCAATTTCTTCTTCAGTAAAGTCTCCGCATTCTTCCAAGAGTTCCTTTACCGGCTCATAAGCATTATTAGCGTGATTTTCTTGCAGACCAGTTATAATCCTGCCGAAATCGTGAAGTATGCAAGCGATAGAAGCAATCTCGGAATTAACCCCTCTTTTCTTTGCCAGTATCCTCCCTATGGCTGCGCTGCTGGCCATATGAACTATCTCAAAATCGATAGGATATTCCCTTTCAAAATCTTTATTGTCGTGTTCTTTGATTTTTTTTAGAAGAAGGCTCTCTACCTTCATGATTCTTTTCAATGTTCATACCACCCTTTATTCAAATATGGTTCTCTTTAGGTATAGATGTTATTTTATCAAATATCGGTTGTAAATAGAACTCGCTTTTCATATTATTTTCAGCTATTTTGCAAGTATATTGTATACCTGTATCCCGTATGTTTTATACTGGTTTAATTAATTGGTTTCCCCCACTAATGTACTCTTAAATTCCCATCTATCAATTGACATGAAAATAAAAGTATGGTATATAATTTATTAGCACTCCATAAGATGGAGTGCTAATAAATTCAACAGAACAGGAGCGATCACTATGACAAAAAAAGCCTTCAAGGCGGAATCAAAAAGACTTCTCGACTTAATGATCAATTCGATCTATACCCACAGGGAGATATTTTTAAGGGAGCTTATCTCAAATTCCAGTGATGCCATTGACAAGATCTACTACAGAGCATTGACTGACGAAAGCCTTAAATTCGACAAGGACAGCTACTTCATCAAAATTATCCCAGACAAATCAAACAGAACATTAAAGCTGATTGACACCGGCATCGGAATGACAAAGGAAGAACTTGAGGATAATCTAGGCGTAATAGCAAAAAGCGGTTCCCTTGCATTCAAGTCTGAAAATGAGTTAAAAGACGGTTATGACATAATCGGTCAATTTGGAGTAGGGTTCTATTCCGCTTTCATGGTTGCAGACAAGGTTACCGTAATCAGTAAGTCACCTGACAGCGACAAGGCGTGGAAGTGGGAATCTGAAGGCGCCGAAGGTTATGTAATTGAAGAGGCAGAAAAAACTAATCCCGGAACTGAAATCCTACTTCACATCAAGGAAAATACTGAAGAAGAAAACTTCGACGACTACTTGGAGGAGTACAGGCTTAGAAGCATTGTTAAAAAATACTCCGATTTTATCCGCTACCCAATCAAGATGGACGTTTATACCAGCAAAGAGAAGGGGGACAGCGACGAGTACGAAACAATCGTCGAAGAGCAGACAATCAACAGCATGGTGCCCATTTGGAGAAAGAATAAAAACGATCTTTCACAGGAAGACTACGAAAACTTCTACTCTGAAAAGCATTATGGCTTTGACAAGCCATTAAAGCACATCCACTTCACCGTGGATGGTGCCATAAGCTACAGGGCGCTCTTATTCATACCTGAAACAAAGCCTTTCGACTACTATACAAAAGAGTACGAAAAAGGCCTGGAGCTGTACTCAAGCGGCGTTATGATAATGGACAAGTGCCCTGATCTAGTACCTGACTATTTCGGTTTTGTAAAGGGTCTTGTAGATTCCGAGGATCTGTCTCTCAACATTTCAAGAGAGATATTGCAGCACGACAGGCAGCTTAAGTTGATTTCCAAAAATATCAAGAATAAAATAAAGAGCGAGCTTTTATCTTTGCTTGAAAATGATAGGGAAAAATACGAGAGCTTCTACGAGTCTTTTGGAAGACAGCTTAAGTTCGGAGTCTATTCGGATTTTGGAACCAACAAGGATGAGCTTAAAGACCTGATGTTGTTCAAGTCTTCTAAAGAAAAGAAATACGCAACCTTGAAGGAATATGTGGGAAGGATGCCGGAAGATCAAAAGTTTATCTACTATGCATCCGGAGATTCAATAGAAAAAATCGACAAATCCCCACAAATAGAAGCAGTCCTGGACAAAGGCTACGAGTTCTTGTACTTCACCGAAGAGATAGATGAATTTGCCATAAACGTCCTAATGAGCTATTCTGACAAGGAATTCCGTTCTGTAGCAGGAAAGGACACCGGCATAGAGCCTGCAGACAAGGCCCTTGACGAGAAGGTCAAAGAAGAAAGTGCCGACCTTCTGAGAGATATGAAGGAACTACTTAAGGACAGGGTCTCCGATGTCAAGCTGTCAACCAAGCTCAGAAAGCATCCAGTATGCTTAAGCTCTGAAGGTGAGCTGACTATCGAGATGGAGAAGGTATTAAACACCATGCCTGATGGGGGAGGCGTCAAGGCCCAAAAGGTTCTTGAGATAAACCCTGACCACAAAATCTACAAATCCCTAATTGAAGCCCTTGCTTCTGACAAGGAGAAGCTTTCACTTTATACAGACATACTATACAATCAGGCACTGCTTATAGAAGGTCTGCCTATAGAAGATCCCGTTGATTTTGCTGATAAAGTATCGAAGCTTATGGGCTAATTTTAAAAAACACCCTGGAACCATCATCAAAGTTCCAGGGTATTGTTATTTACAACCTGAATTTCCCTATTGACTGCTGCAAGTTAACCGCCAGTTCGCTAAGGCTTTCAGTACGTTGTGTCAGCTCATCCATAGTTGCAGTCTGCTCTTCCACTGAAGCGGAAGCTTCTTCTGTGCCGGCTGCATTTTCTTCGGATATTGCTGACAAAGTCTCTATTACGGTAATTATCTCATCTTTTTTATTGGCCATCTCATTCATCGATCCATTAAGCTCTAAAAGCACGTTATTCATGTTTTCTATGGCATCGGAAATCCCTTCGAACTGAACGCCTGTCTCCTCAACGCTTTGCGTCTGTGCTTCTACAATGTCGTTGACCCTGTTCATTGTCTCCACAGCGTGATTTGTCTTATTGGTAAGATCGTTTATGACCTTCACTATTTCATCTGTGAAATTGTTGGATTGTTCTGCCAGTTGTCTTATTTCTTCTGCAACTACTGCAAATCCTCTTCCCGCTTCACCGGCTCTGGCAGCTTCGATTGCCGCATTGAGAGCTAAAAGGTTTGTCTGATCAGCTATGCTTTTTATCATCTTGCTCGCTTTTTCTATTTTTTCGCCGCTGTCCTTTGTGGCCTCTATTGCTGTTGCTACTTCGGTTACAGCATTTTTGCTCTCATTTGCATGCTCTACAAGTTCGCTTAAGATCACCAACCCTTTGTTTTTGCTTTGATCCACTTCAGAAGATACATTATTTAGGTTTTCAAGCTCTTCTTGATTTATGGCAACCAGCTCTCCTAAAATATAAATGCTTTCAGATCCAGTCTCAGTCTCTCTTGCCTGATCGCCTGCAGCTCTTGCGATTTCCTCTATGGCTCTGGATATTTCCTGGGAGACTACAGAAGATTGCTGAATGCTTGCGCTAAGCTCTTCAGAAGATGAAGCTACATCCTCTGAAGAGTCTGAAACCTGCTCTATAAAGCTTCTCACCTGGCCTGTCAGCTTGTTCAATGACAGCGCCAGCTTTCCAAGTTCATCATTTGAAAGAGCTTCTATGTCCTTGACGCTGATATTTCCATTTTCATCTTCCTTAATGCCCTCAGACATAAGCTTTATCTGTTTAACAATTTGTCTTAAAATTGCTGCGGCTATCAAAACAGCCAACAGTATTCCCGTTATGTTAATTGCAGCCATGACTATCTGAATAGCCTGATATCTTTCATTTGCCAGGTTATATTCTTCTTCAGCATTTATAATCTGATAGTCAACCAATAAATTTATATGGTTTGAAATCGGATCAATTTGCTGGTACAAGTCATTTTCTATATATTCAACAAGTCCCTCCATGTCTTGGTTGTTTATCAGGCCCCTCAACCTGCCAATAGACAGATTCGCTTGACCAAATAGAGATTCTGCATCCGAAACCAGCTTTAATTCTTCATCGCTTAATTCAAATTCCCTGTATTCATTCCAAAGCGTTCTGATAGCCTCTTGAGATTCATCCACTTCAGCAAGACCTTTTTCCCACGTAAACTCCCCGCTTCTAATTTTATGGGCCGCATCCACCACCCGAACTGCATAAAGATCTGCTATTGTTTTCAGCTTCTCCAAAGGGACGACATTATCAGTATATACGTTTTCAACGCCTTCGTTTGCCACCCTGATTCCATTCACTGCATAGACCCCGGATGTGATTGTCACTGCCAGCATCAACGCAACCAAAACAATTAATTTAACTCTGATAGACAGGTTGTTAAATCCACCTCTTAAATTGTTTTTTAATTTTCTTCCTGAATTCTTTCCAGATACTTCTTTTTCGCTTTTTCTCTTCATTTGTCCAAGCACTCCCTCCGCTAAATGATATTCCCTTCGCTACTTCCCTCTGGTTATTTATTATCAAACACAACAACCTTAATATCGGAGGTTTTAGCAGAAATTTAATACTTAAAGACAAAAAAAACGATGCGAATGTATAACTCGCACCGATTTTAAAATCCAATTATTTTCCTAGCACTTCCATAAGCTCATCTACGGTTTCTTGAAGTTTTACTCCTGTCAAAAAACTCCTTCCGTTTATCACCGGAACACCGCTGCCTTCGGGTATCTGAGTTGTGCTTACTATAACGTCCGGCTTCAATGTTTTTGCTTTTGATAAAGCCTCTGAAGCCTTGCATTGCACCGTCATGCAGTCAATGCCCTTTTCCTTGCATATTTTTTCGATTTTTTTCGCGACCACCGTTGATGTCGCAATAGCCGTTCCACAAGCCACCAGTATTTTTTTCGCCATTGTGTAACCTCCTTATAACTTCTCCTCTTTGTGCTTCACATTATTGATACCCAGTATTTCTGTATTTAATAATTAAATTTGGAATATTATTTATTGTTTCTCACCCTTCACAATTCCTTCACAAGTTTTTATTATACTATCATAGTAATCTAAAGAGAATAATCGGAGGTCATCATGGAAAAGAACATCAAAATTTATGATATGAGCTGCACATCATGTGAACAAAAAATTGAAAAAAGAATAGGTGCCATTAATGGCGTCGAGAGCGTTAAGGCAAGCTTTAAGAACGAGTCTGCTCAAATTATATACGATGATTTAATATGTTCTGAACAGGAAATTAAAGATGCTATCGTCAAATCGGGGTATCGTCTTGAAAAATCCTCAGACTATAAGTTCATTGGGATGGTATTGATTGTCGGGGCGATCGTTCTTTTAGGATTTCAAACAGCTGGATTTGATATGGAATCCATGCTACAGGGGGCATCATATGGTGTTTTGTTATTGATTGGAGTCCTTACTTCTCTTCATTGCGTTGGCATGTGTGGAGGCATTATGCTATCCCAAAGCATATCGGAGAAAACATCCGAAAGCAGGTTTCAATCTATCAAGCCTGCAGCTTTATATAACCTTGGCCGAGTGACCTCTTATACCATACTAGGTGGTTTTGTAGGAGCAGTAGGCTCCATATTTTCCATCTCGCTAGCGGCTCGTGGTGGTATACAAATATTTGCAGGGATTTTTATGATAGTAATGGGCTTTAATTTAGCTGGGTTCAGCTTTTTCAAAAGATTCAATTTTAGGCTCCCATCCTTTTGTGCAAAAGGCAGTTCCTACAAATCTCCATTTGCAGTTGGATTGTTGAATGGTTTTATGCCTTGCGGACCTCTTCAGACCATGCAGCTATTTGCCCTTGCAGCAGGCAGTGCCTCAAGGGGAGCCTTGTCCATGTTTTTTTTCTCTTTGGGAACTGTCCCTCTAATGGTTTCATTCGGAGCTATATCCGGATTGCTGAGCAAGGGAAATACGAAGAGAATATTAAAATTAAGCGGCGTATTGATTATACTGTTGGGTCTAATAATGGGCAACAGAGGATTTGCTCTTGTAGGTATAGATGTCAATCCTGTTAGAGTCTTTGCAAACGAGCTTTCTCGGTTCAGAGGTGGATCCCAAGGCAATGCTGTTCTGGCACGCATTGAAGATGGAGTGCAGGTCATTGAGATGACCGCTGACAACAGGGGATATTCCCCAAATGCTTTCTATGTTCAAAAGGATATCCCTGTTAAGTGGGTAATAAACGGAGAACAAATAAATTCATGCAACAATGCTATCGTAGCCCGCAGCATCGGATTGGAAGAAAAGCTTTATTCAGGCGAAAATGTCATAGAGTTTACTCCAGGAGATGAAGATATAAATTTCAGTTGCTGGATGGGAATGATCCGGGGGGTCATTTTGGTTGTAGACGAGCTTGAAACGGTCGACCCAGATGCAGACAATGCAGCCATCCCCCCACAATCATCCGGTCCTAGCTGCTGCTCCGTTCCTGTTGACGGGCAGTCCCCAGAAGAAAACACGAGCATTTATGGGGATGATATCAGCCTGGTTCCTACTGAAATTCTAATTGAAAAAGCAAATCCCTTTGACAATGTCTTGTCTTTCAAAGGAACAGGATACGAATTGCAGCCACTGATTGGCATATTAGAAACCGACAAAGATGCACTCGTTCAATTAGATTTATCAGATTTTTTCGACAAGGAGGACACTTATAACATCATTAACAATGAAACCGGATCTGTAGTCCAATCATTTGCTGTATACGATGATATAACTGAGATCTCCTTTGCTCCAGACATTGCCGGAGCCTACTTGATAGCAAAGAATCAGTCCCTGATTGGAATAATCCACGTTACCGATGAACCGGAGGACTTAGATATTGAGTCTGTCAGAGACTTGTATTTCGACTAGTAAGACAAATGAAAAGCTGAAGGCCAAAACGGCCTTCAGCCTTTCATTTGTCTTTATTAGAGCTTTGCTTAATAATTTTTTTGTCCCGCTGGCTGCTCTTCCCCTTGTTTAAATCACAACAGTCTAGCCTTGTTCTTCCAAAGTTCTTCTTGTTCTGCTCCGCAATTTTTTCCAGATATCTTTTCATAAACTTCTTCATTGATTTTCCCTCCAATACTTAATACAATAAATGTTACCAGAAAAATATGAAGATATGATGAATCTTGAAATCACATATTAAAAACTACTTCAAAAACGCTGCCTACTCCCAAGCTGCTATTCACAGATATCGACGCATTGTGATATTCCAGTATCTTTTTAGCTATTGACAAGCCCAATCCGTTTCCTTCAACTATATTTCTGCTCTTGTCATCCCGGTAGAGCCTCTCAAAAATATATGGTACGTCTTCTTCAGATATTCCTACCCCCGTATCCTTAACTACAACTGCAGGTTTGCCATCTTTAGTCGTTAGCAAAACCTCCACGCATCCGCCGTCTACGTTGTATTTTATAGCATTTGAAATAAGATTTATAAAAACCTGCTTCAACTTGCTCTTGTCTGCCGATACACATATATTTTGCTCATGATCCCATATAAACTTCAATGCTACGTTTTCGGATTTTGCGGTTATTTCGAATCTCATGCAGACCTCTTTTAAAAGCTCCTGCAAATTGATTTCCTCAAAAACAAATTCAGTATTTTGATCTTCCAAGTCATTTAATGCATTTAAATTTTCCAATAGCTTTCCAAATCGTATTACTTCATCGTTTATCATATTTAAGCTTTCGTCGTTTATAGGAATAATTCCGTCTATCATGGCTTCCACATTATTTTGCAGTATATTCAGTGGGTTCCTAATCTCGTGAGATATGTCGGATATCAACCTTTTTCTCAAATCATCCTGCTTTTCAAGCTTTTGTGCCAAAGTATTCACGCTATTTCTCAGCATTTCGATTTCCACTATTCGGCTTTTGGATGACGAGACGCCACCGTATTCTCCCCTTGATAGGGCTATTGATTGATTAGCCGCCTTCTTTACAGGTTCTGAAAAATGCTTTGAAATATAGAGCCCCAACATAAATGTGGCGAACATTGTTATTCCTCCGCCTACAAAGATGCTGTTGTTGACCGCATTTTTAAACTCTATGTCCGAACCTGTCAAAAGCAGTGCCGAGTACTGCCCTATCTCTACAAAGCCTACTACCCCTCCATTATGCTCTAGATTGTAGCTTTGAGTGGTATACACGCCGCTTTCCTCTATCGGCATAGTGCCAAGGTGCAATCTGTTTCTTAAATCATATGGATCCATGCCCCATATGATATTTTTATTTTCATCATACAGAGTCAGGCAGTAGTTGCCCATGTATGCCTCATGCAATGTGCTCAATCCAGAATTCTCGTTCCATTCACCTTCAATAGCATATTCTGCTTCCAGACTATTTATAATCTGATGGCGTCTTTCCTCTTGGATGTTCTCTACATATTTATCAAACTTGTTGCCGACAGTGTAATTCACAAAAATCCCTACTAGAAGAACCGATATGAATGAG
The DNA here is from genome assembly GCA_964582705.1 of uncultured Eubacteriaceae bacterium. Taxonomy (GTDB): domain Bacteria; phylum Bacillota; class Clostridia; order Eubacteriales; family Alkalibacteraceae; genus Alkalibacter. The sequence continues at coordinate 44,919 of CAZOTE010000003.1, forward strand.
CATACAAAAAACATTATTCCCAAACTTTTTCTAAATGTCTGCATCTTTGATTCCTCCGAATTTGTACCCTGCTTTGACTACAGTCAATATATATTTCGGATTTTTTGTGTCCTTCTCGATTTTTTTTCTTATGTTTTTAATATGAACGTCCACGGTTCTGTCACATCCGTCAAAATCCATGCCAAAAACACAGTCTATAAGTCTTTCTCTAGATAAAACCCTGCCCTTATTAGAGACTAGAGCATTCAATATCCCATATTCATTGCTCGTTAGATAGACCTCCATTTTGTTAACTGTTATCCGTCTTCTCTCGTGATCGATTTTTAAGTACTCATCTTCAAAGAGAGTTTCTTCCCTATTTGGAAATCTTCTGAACAATGCATTGATCCGTGCGCACAGCTCTCTAGGACTAAAGGGCTTCACCAAATATTCATCTGCCCCCATATCAAGTCCTTCTATCCTGTCGCTCACAGTGCCTTTTGCAGTGAGCATGAAAATAAACACTTCCGATATTTCCCTTAGGTTTTTGCATACTTCTTCCCCGGATAAATCAGGAAGCATCAAGTCCAATATGACCAGATCGTATTTTTCGTTTTTGAATAATTCAAGCCCAGCTTCTCCGCTATCTGCCGCTGCCACCTGGTAGCCTTCCCTTTCTAAGTATGCCTTGATTACTTTTCTTACGGCCGCCTCATCTTCGATTATTAGAATTTTCTTCAACCAAATTCCTCCAAACAACAATATCATTATTAATTATATCATCTTTATAGGGTATTTTGTTGGTTATCATTTTTTTTTACACTTTGTTAGCATTTGTTGTATAATGAATTCGAGGAGGTGTGATCGTGAAGCGTATCGGTGGTAATTTTTTATTTGGAATTTTAATACTTCTATTTGGATTGGCATTGCTGATTAATAATTTAGGTATTATGGACATCAGCATCGGCAACATCATCTCAACTTGGTGGCCTCTATTTGTGATAGCCGGAGGGTTAAGCCTTCTTCTTAATCACGGCAGCAAGGGAGAGGTTCTCTCAGGCATATTCATATTATTCCTCGGAGCAGCTTTTCTGCTCGGAAACCTTGAGGTTTGGAATATCAACTTATCTTTTGTATTTAAACTCTTTTGGCCTACCATGTTGATTCTTATTGGAGTTTCGTTCTTGACCGGAAAAAGGGGCAGCGGGAAATCTAATTATGCGATCATGGGCGGTGTGGAAAGAAATAAGGAAGCTTGGACTCTAGATGAAACGGGTTTTGTTGCTTTCATGGGGGGAATCGAACTAAATTTTAAATATGCTGAAATCCCGGAAGGAGAAACCATAATAGATTTGACAGCCATCATGGGCGGCATTGAAATCAGGGTCCCAAAAGACATTGATGTAGAATGCAAAGGTTCCGTCATACTTGGAGGCTTGGAGCTTTTAAGCAGATCTACAGGCGGTTTGATTGCAAGCACCAGCTCCTCACAAAGGGGAACGGGTGATTCAAATAAAAAACTCACCTTTTACTGTCGTGCAATTATGGGAGGCATCGAAATCAAGTCGATAGATTGATAAAAGCTTCGGATATTCTCCGAAGCTTTTATTCATATCATATTCTTATAATTTGTAGCTTACAATAATTTTTTCATCTAACGCTCTGAAGGTGAAGCTTTCGGTTATGAATAGCCTTATATTTTCGTCATCGTGAGATTCATATCCGATTGAAAAATCCTGTCCGATAGTAAGTTCAAAATTCTCATTATCGTAAGGAATCAAGAACGCTCCTTCAACAACAGTGCTAAGAAGTATCTTTCCGTCGATTAACGACTCGATTCTCTTGATCAAAGGATATCCCTGAACATCCTTGTTCAGCCTTCTGTAGGCTTCTTCTCCAACAATCAATGCAAATGATCCTTCCTCAAAGTTTTCTTTGAGCATTATCAGTCCTTCGGATATCGCCTCCATAATCGAAGAGCCGTCATCTCCAAAAGAAACAACATCATTTGAAGCAGCTTTTTCTAAGCCTTCTATGCCCCCGTGTTCAAAGCCCTTGTATACGGCATTCTCTTCAAATTCAGCGATCTTCTTGACAGCATCCTCTAGATTTCCCAAATCAATATCCTTGGCTCCTCTTGTGATGTTGTCAAGCTCCCATCTGCTCAAGTTGAAGCTAACTCTGGCTTCCACCAGAGGCTTGACTTTATATATGCCTGTCTTGACGTCATCCTCCCCTTTGTTGATTACTAATCGACCTTCGGACAAAGTTGTGAAGTCCCAACCCTTTGGTCCGTTTACTTTAACTGCCTTTCTTGCAGTCAGGCGGCTCTTAAGCACTTCTTCTGCCCTTGCATCTATTTCATCCCACGCCGACTGTGCGAGCGGCGCCATGCTTCTTTTCAACATATCCATATCTTATACCCCTTCCTTATTTTAAGTCTCCAATATTAATGCCTGAAGATTTTTTGACTTCTCCAGACTCTTGATTCTCCTCGGCTTCCAACACAGAGCCTTCTGCAAAAAGATATGTTTTTAGCTCTTCGTCCCATTTATCCATATTTCTTCTCAGCCACTCAATGGTCATGCAGGCATGCTCAATTTCTTCATCTCGGTTATGTGCCATTATTCCTTTTAATTCAGGGTCATTTGTCCCTTGAACTCTTTGATTGTACCAATCGACGGCCTCTAGCTCTTCTTTCAGGCTGTTGATTGCCCGGGAAATATCCCTGGTCTTGTCATCTAGAGTCTCAAATGGTTCATGATACTGTGACATATTCATTCCTCCTAACAGTAGCTTCTTTTAGTATCACTAACTATTCTACCCATTCATTTATTAAATAATCAACTATGCGCCAAATTTTATGGCTCAAACTATTATTATGCTCTGCATAAAAAAAGGCTCAGACTTTAAATTCATCCGAGCACTTGCCTTTTTAAAACTTATTTAATCCGTTAAGTGATCCACTGCCCCTGCATATTTATCTTTACCAACTGATTCGCGATAATTCCAGAAGCCACCCCGAGAAGGGCTCCCAATAAAATATCTGAAGGGTAGTGCACGAAAAAGTACATGCGCGAAAACCCCATGAGAACCGCCGATGACCAAATTAATAGGCGCTGATTCTTAAACCTGTTGGCCAAAACTATTGCGGCTGCAAATGACGACGATGTGTGTCCGGATGGCAGTGAATAGCCTGATGCATGCACCATGTTAAGCTCAAAGTAGGAATGGACTTGGAATGGCCTCGACCTTCCAATCAAAGGCTTTAAACCAAACTCTCCTACCAACGTTATCAGAATCAATGAGAAAAAAAGGGTTATGCCAGTTTTTCTATACTTTGGAATGGCTATTAAAATCATGGATATCGCTATCCAAATAAAGCCCTTGTTTCCAAGTGTAGTTATAAAGTAAAAAAAATAATCCCATAAGGTGCTGAAATCAACACTGTCAATCCACATTAAAAAACGCAGATCCATGCTTCTTATTACATCTATCATTAGTTAAATCCTCCATAAATTTATATATTCACAAAAGCCTAAGGTTCATAATGATCTTCCTCATAGTCGTATTCCGGCTTCTTTTTTGTTGACTTATTGGTAAAACAATCATATCTGGACTGTTTCTTGTTCATTTTATTCAATACGTCATATTCGTCTTCTTCGTAATCAAACTGTCTATTAAAAAAATTACCGCTTGCCATTTTCTTAATTCCTTTCAAATCTAGTCATTTCTTTAAATCATATCATTCCAGCGATACAGAATTCCCCTATTATGCTTATCTTTGATTCGTCGCCTGCTCTTACCATATCAAATATCTTTTCCTCCAATATTATAGCATGTTTCTAGTTTATATTACAGTCACATCTTGACATTTGCTTTAAAAAGTGTTACGATGAACGAGTACTTAAATTGAACTTAATAGTATTAACATCAATTTTCATTAATTGGCGCTCGTAATTTTTACAGTGTACCCTGATTAAAGAATTGTTTGTTATCTGTTTTGCAAAGATTTAGGAATTAATAATTAGGAGGTACACGATATGAGCGGTACAGTAAAATGGTTTAATTCAGACAAAGGATTTGGTTTTATTACAGGAGATGACGGAAACGACGTTTTCGCACACTATTCTCAAATCCAATCAGACGGATTCAAAACTTTGGAGGAAGGTCAAAAAGTTACTTTTGACATCGTTCAAGGTCCTAAAGGTCCTCAAGCAGAAAATATTGTAGTTGTAAAATAATTAACTAGTATATTTTAGCCTTATGATCATTCATAAGGCTTTTTTATTTTTTGGCATGGTATGTAACGCGCAATTTAAGGCGGGGTGAACCCCGCCTTAAATTGGCGTTATTTAGTCCTCAAACGGGAACTTATGGTCAAGTCCCAAAACATCTCTCACCTCTATAAGCTCCTTTTGGACGTCTTCTCCTATCGGAACGCCCTTATCTTTTCTTTCCAGCCATGATAGGTATTCTTTTTCTCCAGCAGTGTAAATCCTTTCTTCTCCAGGAGCCACTTGGGATGCTCTAAGTTCTCTTAAAATATCTCCCGCAGTCTTTTTAAAGCTTTCTGCACCTAAAAACGCTTCAGTATCTATCGCTATAAAAAAGTGGCCCAAGTGATATGGCACTTTTTCCCCGTGGGAACCGAGGCCAGTTAGCATCTTCATGTAGCTTCCAGCCTGAAGTGCTGCAGATAATATCTCTACCACCGCAGCATATCCATACCCCTTGTATCCTCCGAGCTCCTCGCCTATTCCTCCCAATGGCGCCAGAGCCGCGTCTTCTGTTACCAGGTCTTTCAGTATCTGTTCGCTGTCAGTCATAGCAGAACCATCTCTTCCTATAACCATCCCTGCCGGGGTTTCCTTTCCGATTCTCGCATAGTACTCTATCTTTCCCCTTTGGGTTATGCTCGTTGCACAGTCAAGAACGAATGGAAAAGGTTCATCGGTGGGAAGCCCAAATGTCAGGGGGTTGGTGCCCATCATATTTTCCACACCAAACGTAGGTGCAATCGACGGTCTGGCATTTGTCCCGGTTATGCCGATCATACCTTCTTTTGTGGCCATTGTGCTGTAGTAACCCGCTATTCCGTAATGAGTGGAATTTCGAACAGCTACCATTCCCATTCCGTATTTCTTAGCTTTTTTTATTGCCATTTCCATCGCCTTATAACCGATTACCATTCCCATTCCGTCATGGCCATCGACTACAGCAGTAGTAGGTGTTTCCTTAAGTATTTCAAATTTGGTCACGGGGTTTTGTATGCCTGCATTAATCCGGTCGACATATATTGGCTTAAATCTGTTGCACCCATGGCTTTCAATTCCTCTTTTATCGCTTTCCATCAATACATCTGAACAAATCATAGCTTCATCTTTGGGAACCCCGAGTTTTTCAAATGCGCAGGTCATAAAATCTCCAATCAGCTCCCAGCTGACATATGGTCTTGTTTCCACATAATCACTCCTTAATTTGTTAAAGTCATTCTATTTTACCACAAAAGCATCAAAGCGTTTAAATGTTTTTTTCTTCCTCTTTCGCTCCAGTGCCTCCATTGTCCTTTTTGTCATTTTCGATGTCTTTCCTATTCTCGTAAGATTCGATAAGTCTTTTTGCAACCTTTTCAAATACGGTGCCCTCGGGATAGGTTCCACCATCATCTTCTTCTCCCGCCTCGGTATCTGTAAGAAGGAATATCCCTTCTTCAATAGTCTTGACTGCATAGATATTGAACTTTCCTTCTGCGACGGCATCCAGCAGTTCGTCTTTAAGCATCAGATCTTCGATATTTTCATCCGGAATCATTACCCCTTGATCTCCCGTCAGTCCTTTGGAATTGCATATGTCGAAAAAGCCTTCTATCTTTTCAACTGCGCCCCCAATCGGCTGAATCTTGCCTCTTTGATCCACCGATCCGGTAACTGCGATATTTTGCTTTATTGGAACTCCAGAAAGACTCGATAGTATGGCATAAAGCTCAGCACTCGACGCACTATCTCCTTCCACTCCCTGATAATTCTGCTCAAAGGTAATCTGAGCAGTCAAACCAAAGGGTTTTTTCTTGGCAAATGTTCCTCCAAGATATCCCACCAAGGTGTATACCCCTTTAGTGTGAATACTGCCGCTCATACCTGTCTCCCTCTCAATATGGATTACCCCGCCTCTTCCCATATAAGTTCTAGCCGTTATCCTCATTGGAATCCCAAAGGAATAACCACTTAATCCAATCACAGACAATCCGTTTATCTGGCCTACCTCTCGCCCAGTTGTCTCTATTCTGATTCTTCCCTTTACTATTTCCTCATGTATTTTTTCTTCCAGCTTGTTAAGCCTGTACTTGCGCTCATCGATGGCTTTTTTCACATGCCTCGAATCCACAATCTCACTATCGTCCATCGCCGCAAAAGCAGAGGCCTCGTAGACAATATCCTTTATGTCGTTGAATCTAGTGGACAGCTTGTTTTGATCAGCAGCCAATCTGGATCCATATTCCACTATCCTGGCCAGGGCCAGCTTGTCAAAGTGCTTTAAATTGCCCTCTCTGCACAGCGTACTGACAAATGATACATATTGGCAAACATTTTCATTATTTCTGGGCATCTCTATGTCAAAATCCACTTTTATTTTGAACAGCTTCTCAAAATCCTCGTCTGAGCTGAATATGGCGTAAAATATGGGAGTTCCTATCAATAGTATCTTCACATCTAAAGGTATAGGCTGTGGCCTAAGAGTCGTGGTTGGTATAAGCCTATACTGCTCGCCCATGTTCTCCACTATAGCTTCTCTATATTTCAAGGCTTTCTTAAGAGCATCCCAAACAAATGGATCCATGAGAAGATCTTTTGCTTGCAGAATAAGATATCCTCCGTTAGCCCTTTGAAGAGCTCCTGATTTTACCATCGTAAAGTCAGTAGTCATGCTCATCATATGACTCTTATATTCTATTTTGCCAAACAAATTATAATAGTTGGGGCTGGATTCGATGATTACCGGCGCGCCTGATAGCCTTTCGTTATTTACAAAAAGATTTACGCTGTATCTGGTGAACCTGCTTTCTTCGTCTTCGAAGTAAAAGCCATTTTCGTCTACTATACCACCCTCTTCTTGGTTTTCCTGGTGTCCTTGCTGCTGAAATGTATATTCCAATCCGCCGCCATGACCTGCTGTCTTGAATATCCTGTGATTTTCCACAACATCCTTGAAAACCCCTTCTAAGTATTCAAGGATTTTGGGGAAGTCTCCGTATTTTTCCTTCAACCTATTTACTGGCACTTCAGCAGCAGCATAGGCGATTTTTTTTTCAAGTTCGACTATCTGTCCATTGCCTTGCTTTTCCAGGTTTTGACCGTATCTCATGGTCTCGTTCATTTTTTTCTGAAGCTGATGCATCTTCTCTTCGATTTTTTTTCTTTCATCTATGGAGTACTTTTCGTATTCCTCCTGCTGTATAGGTTGTCCGTTTTTAACAGGCAAGAATAAAACCCGACCGGGCAGCTGTTGCAACATGAACCCTTCATCATTAGCTTCCTTTTCGACTTCGTGAAGCATGTCCACCAGCTTTTTTCTGACGGACTGGATTATTCTGTCTCTTTGCTGTCTATAGTCGCTACCTTCAAATGCCCTTGGTATTAGTATCTTTAGCTCCGAAACCAGTGCTTCCATGTCTTTTTTGAACACCTTGCCTTTTCCTGCCGGAAGAGAAACCGACATCGGATTGTCTCTGTCGTTAAAATTATATATGTAACACCAGTCCATTGGCACAGGTTTGCCCTTAGCTGCTTGTTTAACTGTACTTTCGGTGTATGTGCTTTTCCCTGTACCTTGGGCTCCAGCTACAAATATATTGTATCCGGTTGAATCCATGTTCAAGCCAAAATCCATCGCCTTTATGGCTCTTTCCTGACCTATGAAATTCTCAAAGGGCTCTACATCCTTGGAAGTAGAGCAAAAATCAAGTTCGCTTTCACCGCCGCAAATCCTTTTAAGTTTTTCTATTCCTACTTTAAATTTCTCTTCATTCCCCATTGAACATCCTCCTAAAGACCGTAATCGTATTCAACTCGTTATCTTCTATATACCCTTTTTAAGATGACGTAACAGTGCTAAAAATAAAAAACCCCAATGAATTTCATCATTGGGGAAATGTGCAGAGCATATTAAAATAATTACCTAATAAATTGAATGAATATAAAGAACGGTATCCAAGTATATGACTGTGCTCCAATTGCAAGGTTTGTTACTTGAGAACCTTCCATCAAAAGAGTTGGATCTACTACACCCAAAAGCTCTGTCATCATCGGAGCTGCATATGTAGCAAGATAAAGAATGATTATACTCTGGATAGTTCCATGTATCAATGCCCTAAACAAGTTTCCTCTGTTGGGAAGAATAGAGCATATATTGTAAAAAGTAAGAACAGACAGGTCTGCAAGAGGAAGTACGGTAACACCCGGCAATACAAAAGCAAGCACCAAAGTGATTGGAATCATGATAAGGGCGATAGATACTACGAATGGATGTCCGATAGCAACCGCTGCATCAAGACCAATGTAAACTTCTCTTCCTGGGAATCTCTTTTCCATGAACTGATGCGCGCCTTCTGAAATGACCATAAGTCCTTCCATCAAAAGAGCTATCATTCTTGGAAGAAGCACAAGTACTCCGGCAACTCCCATTGCTGTGTTAAGAACGACTCTGATTTCCATTCTGGCGGCAACTGCAAGCCCTCCACCGATAACCAGTCCGAGCATCATAGGCTCTCCAAGTAGTCCAAGTCTTTCCTGCATCTTCTCTGTCGTCCAGTTGATGTCTTTGATCCCTGGAATTTTGTTAAGCAACCAATCCATCGGGTAAGAATAAAGCGCCTGTGATACGGCTTGAGTATGAGGCAATGATATTCCTTCAAGACCTAGAATATCCGCACAATCCGGTTGAATCCAATCGGCAATCTTAAACACTACAGCCATATTGATCGCAGCTGAAACCGCAGCCAATATATAGCTTAGAGTCGATCTTTCGCCGATCAGCACGATCGCGCTACCGATGAAAAGTGCATGCCAGTAGTTCCATATATCTATATCCATTGTTTTTGTCCATCCAAGAGCCAACATGATGATGTTGGTCGCCAAAATGGTTATGAATATGATTGGAACAACGTCGGTACCCCATGCTACTGCAGCACCTGCCGGCCATCCGATATCGATTGCGTTGTTTCTAAGTCCGTAGACCTCAACAAGTTCGTTGATAACCGGTGTGATGGTATTAACCATAAGGCCTATAACTAGGTTAAGTCCTATAAATGCGATACCAAAGGTGATCGCCGCTCTGAAAACGTCAGAAAAACGCTGCCCAAGCGCTATACCTAAAATCATTAAGATTACCGGCATCATTACTGATGCTCCTGCTTCGATGATCCATGTAAAAAAACCTAATACTAAATCCATTGAGTTATTTCCCCCTCAGTTCAATTTTATATCAGCTCACTATGTTGCCAATATCAAGTGCTAAACTTAGCCTTTTAACACTTCAACCAATTCTTCGATTGTCTTTTGGAGGTTAACTCCAGTAAGAAAAGATCTTCCGTTGACAACCGGCACTCCCGGATCACCCGGTATTTGGCACGTACCTACAACAACATCCGGCTTAAGCGTCTTAGCCTTTGAAACAGCTTCGGAAGCTTTGCATTGCACTGTCATGCAATCGATGCCCTGCTCTTTGCACATTTTTTCAATTTTCTTTGCTACTACCGTCGACGTTGCTATTGCCGTACCACATGCCACTAAAATTTTCTTTTTAACCATATTTTTCACCTCCAAATGAATATTGGCAAATTGTGAGTAATATACATATCTGCCTTTTTAGCCCTTCTCGTTATATCGTTTACATATATAACTGAAATTATTCTCTCATAATGCTTCTGGAATTTCAAGCATTTTTTGCTATGTTCCTTGTATACATTTAAGCGCAATCAACTTTTATTCTAGAAGCCTTATTGCATTGGAGAATAACTTTCCTTATTTTATCATAAAAATCCATCTTTTCATAATTGTATACAGTATCATTTTAAAGCAGTAAAATATAATTTATTTATTTTCTTGTAATCGTTATCAATTCCATCTAATGTTATATATGTATTCATAGTTTATACTCGTTTAGCTTTTGACTATTAAAAAACTGCAGACTTTCGAATTCATCTGCAGTTTAGTATATTACTCTAAAAGAGCATCCTCGACGGCCTTTCGTATCACAATACTGCTGTAGGTAGCTCCTGATATAGCTTCAACATCAAGGGATTGGCTATTTACTATATCCTCGACGATGCTTTCACCGTCTTTTCCTTGACCGTTATCGTGCTTTAATATTTCAATTTTATCAATTTTATGATTCGAAACCTCCACCTCAACTTCTACCGATATTGGAAAAGCGTCGTGGCTGCCAAAATAAATTCCATCAGGTACCTGGGTTAGGTCAACTTGCTCTATTTCAAGCTCAGTCAATCCTTTAAGATTTTTTTCAATATTTGATATTACGATTTTGCCTGTTACCGCTAATGCCACCACAAATATCAATACGATCAACAATATTTTGTGTGATTTCTTCATCTTTAACTCCTCCATTTTTTAAAATCGGCAAAACTCTCCTGAATCAATCAACTACTTAATTTTTTCTCCGATCCTCTGATACACCACCTTGTTAGACATCCATGCCCCTGCAACCCCAAGCATATAAATCACTGCCGACAATATGAGGATGAAAACCCATCCTCCGGTCAAGCGATATATGGCATTGCCAGTAAAGTAATATGCCGCTGCCGATGCACATAAGACAGCCATTACCGGATAGATTCCAACCGCTAGAAGCATCTTTCTCAAGGTACCGTAATTTCTAAAAATTATAAAAGCTATCAGCTCTGCACTGACGCCTGCAGACACTATTGCAATAGACATCACTATAGACACAGGTGCCATCAAAGCCCCAAAAACCAGATTTACAGCAGACATAACTCCTATCTTTTGAACCTTTCTAACAGGGATAAACATCATAAATCCCAAAAATGGAGCAAATACGACGAACTTAAGTCCCGGCACAGGGAAAAAGCTTCCTGCAATATAAAAAACATATCCTACAACAACCGTCAATGCGGCTACGACGCCTATTAGCGTAATATCTTTCACAGTATATTTCATATGTCATTCCTCCAACGAAAAGTTTTATTACATTGATTCTATCACAATTTTATCCCATGCTCTAGAAATTATCAATTTGATATGGTATAATGATATCGAATTACGATATCGCTATATATACCAAAAAATTAGAAAGAAGGTGCCGCCTTGAAAGATTCCATTTTAAGAAAATTCTTTTTGGGTTTTATTCAGATACATATACTTCACCACGCAAAAAAAGAGCCTCTCTACGGGGCTTGGATGATAAAAGAACTGGAAACCCACGGTTATGATATGAGTCCAGGAACTCTCTATCCTCTGCTTCACAGCATGGAGGAAAAAGGTCTCCTTGAACGAAAAGACCTGCTTGTCTCCGGTAAAATCAGAAAATACTACAGCATAACTCCACTTGGTGAAGACGTTTTGGTGGAGGCAAAGGAAAAAGCTTATGAGCTCTTTAAGGAGATCAAATGATTTTAGAAAGGAAAAGTTTCTATGTACGATTTGAAAAACATAAAATTTAAAGACATCTTGGACATTAAAGAAATCAAGATACCAAGAGCAAGAATCACATGCATAGTAGGTGAAAGCGGCAGCGGAAAAACCACTCTTCTCAGGATGCTGAATAACCTGACAAGTCCTGATTCAGGAGACATTTCCTATGACGGGCAATCAATATTCCACATCGACCCCGTGATACTTAGACGAAAGGCGGTAATGCTTCCTCAGACACCAGCCATATTCAGCGGCACTGTAAGAGACAACCTGCTGATAGGACTGAAGCTTTCTCAAAAGCTCGAAGTTTCCGATGAAGAGCTTATCAAAGCCATGGAAATGGTTAGATTGTCTAAAGATCTCGACTCTGATGCAGATCTTTTATCAGGGGGAGAAAAACAGCGGCTGGCAATCGCCAGGGTCATGCTTATGGATCCTGAGGTGCTCCTTTTAGATGAACCTTCCTCAGCTCTGGATGAATATACCGAACAGATTGTTATTAGCACTCTGGTTGAATATGCAAGGGATAAGAAAAAAACAATGGTCATGGTTACCCACTCAAAAAAAATCGCCCGCGAGTTTGCAGACGAAATAATAGAAATCAAAAAGAAAAACATGCCAATGCCGGAGAGGAGCCTCCAATGAACGGAGTTATAGACCTTCAGATGTGGCAGATGGCCGCATCCTACATCTTTATTGTTATACTGCTCTTCATCGTTAAGGCAAGAGGAATATCCCGTGAAAAGGAGATTATAATATCCTCTGTCAGGATGACCCTGCAGCTGATCATTACAGGATATGCCTTGATATTTCTATTTGACAACGCCAACCCTTTATTGACATTGCTTGTGATAGCAATAATGGAAGCTTTTGCGATCAACAACGTATATAAAAGAACTAAAATGGAACTTACAAGACAACTTAAAAAGATAATAGCCTTGTCCATGCTCGCAGGCACTCTTTCCAGCCTGGTCTATTTTTTACTGGTAGTAGTGAGGATCAATCCCTGGTATGATCCCAGATACTTTATACCCATTGCCGGAATGCTGGTGGGAAACTCCATGACAGGTATTTCTCTGGGAGTTACAAAGCTGGTAGAAAATATGTACACTCAAAGGCATATGGTCGAATCGGCACTTATGCTCGGTGCCACTCCAAAGCTTGCGGCAAAGGAAATAATAGACGGAGCCTTTGATTCAGCCATACTTCCTACCATAAATTCCATGGTAGGCATGGGAATAGTCTTTCTTCCCGGCATGATGACGGGTCAGATACTTTCAGGAACCTCTCCAGTCACAGCAATTGAGTACCAAATAGCAATCATGCTGGGAATCCTAGGCAGCGTCGCCTTGACTGTGATATTGTTCGTACAATTGGGATATAAAACTTTCTTTAACGAAAGAAGTCAACTAACGGTAAGCCCGCCTACAAAGAGAAACGGTAAAGCTGATAAATAAAAAAATGGGAGGCTGCAATTGTTAATTCATAATAAAGTTTAGTGAAAAGGAGAAGAAGAGAAAAATGGCTATAACCGTTGTAATCAAAGGGGTTATAGCCATAATAATATAATTAATTATTTTTTGTAGTAATAATAAAGTTTGGTGAAAAGCACACCAATTAGAGACCAGAGAAGGGCTAAAAATGTAAAAATAAGTAAGAAAAAATGATAATAAAGTGTGGTGAAAAAGGAGAGGATTTTGAGGAGTTCAGAGGATTTCTTGCATATTTAATTATTTATTTATTGATTTTATGGGCGGATAGAACTCTATTCCGAGGGCT
>CAZOTE010000004.1:0-57766 GCA_964582705.1 uncultured Eubacteriaceae bacterium
CCGTGGCTAGACTTTCACTAGCTAGATTAGTGCCATGCCTGGCACACATAGAAAACAGCCCGCAAAATATGCGGGCTGTTTCTACATGATCAGGTGAGCATCCCGATCATGCTTGATGCAATCTAGGGAAAATCATGGTCACTAAAAGGGAAAATCATGTGACTATGAGGATTGCCAAAATTATAGGGATTTTATTTCATTCCAGATGCTATCGTCAACAAATATGCCATCTCTCGTATTTACTTCTCTTGCCTTGACATAGTCTTCACCCGGATACATTATTCCATTTGATCCTTCTGCTAGTTCAGAGCTTTTTACGTGTTCTATTGTCTTTTTTATGTTTTCAAACATCTTGTCTTCAGAAGTTATCTTTTTCGGATCAATAACTATAAACACTTGCGAAGCTCCACCACAGCTTCCTTTTTGTATCTTGTCAATATCGCTTGCACCTATGCCATCAGTCAGTACCGAACCCAAAATATCAAGCATAAAGGCAAAACTAGAACCTTTCCAATATCCCATAGGCAAGATACGTCTCGTCTCTTCAATTTCACCAGGATCATCAGTTATCATTCCATCTTTATTGAATCCACCTGGAAACGGTAGTTTTTGACCTGCCAGGCGGGTAACTTGAAGCTTTCCATATGCATACTGAGACATAGCCATGTCTAATTGAATAGGATTCTCTTCTCCAGGAAGAGCCATTACAAAAGGGTTGTTCCCCAATCTGCAATCTTTACCTCCCCATGGAGGCATTACCGATTCCGTATTGGTCCACATCATGGCAATATAGCCTCTTTTAGCCGCCATCAATCCGTAGGTACCACCTCTCATCCAATGAGTAGTGTTTTTCATGCCTACCATTCCTATGCCATATTCTTCCGCCAACCCCATAGCTTGCTCTACAGCAAATATGGAATTAAGAATTCCCGGCCCCATATTACCATTAAGTATTTTTATAGCACCAAATTCTTTTTCAACAACAGGCTCTGCATCAACATCAACCCAGCCTTTTTTTAAATAATCTACAAACCTGGGTACTCTATTCGTTCCATGTGAGTAAATACCGTCAAGGCTTGTTTCAGTATGTATACGAGCACACACCTCCGCTTTTTTTGCCTCCATGCCATGCTTTACATAGACTCTCTTTATTTCACCTTGTATTTCATCAAAACTTAATCTCATTGATTTCCTCCTCTTTAAATCAAGTACCAATTTATCAGTACTTTTATATTATTTTGTTACAGTATTCCTTGTAATATATTAGTTAAAATGTTGGCAATCTGATAATTACCCGCACTTAATAAAAGTAACACATATTTTTCCTAATAGACAGTGACTTAGCTTCACTTATAACATGAGAATACGACCTCTTTCTATCGGAGTCATTGCTCCTAACTTCCTTCGTTCTATCTCATCATGTGTGAGTCCCGCGATGCTCGTATACGGGGTCATGCCCTCATGGAGGAATACGGGATCGTCACTTTTGTCATTTATCTTTGTTTTATATGCCTTTGATATCTGTATCGTTGCCATAACACAGACCTTTACCATTACCCGTTTGCTATGCTACAAAAGAAAACTCTTCTGGATGTTTTATTGCTTCAAGCATTTTGGCTTCATCATAATCGACGTTTTTGACCACAATTGTATGAATAATACGTAGAAGCTTATTCACCAAAACAATGATTGCTTGTTTTCCTGTCAACTGATTCTTGGCTCTATATCGATAGTACTGATACAACTCATGAAAAGCCTCGTTTGTACGAATCATCCCTACCACAGCTTGATAAAGTATCTTTCGCAAGTCTTTGCGACCTCGTTTGCTAATAGACATTTTGCCTTTCTTTTGTCCCGAACTACTTTCAACCAGCGATAAGCCTGCCATCTTTATCATCTGTTTTGGGTTCCTATATCCTTTTATATTTCCTAACTCTGCAACAACACCACTAGCAGTTGTAATTCCAATACCTTTTATCTGTGTGATTTTTTGTACCTCAGGCAACTCTTCACACAAGGCTTCTATATTAGTTTCTATATCGTCTATATCTGAAACCAACTCCTTATATCGTTTCATTAGATAATCTAGCTCTTTTCCCGCCATGCGATGTCCTTGCGTTATTCCAACGCTTTCCTTACTTGCTCTGATCAGATTTTCTATCTTCTTCTGACCTACTCCTCTAGGAAACTTTATTCTCACATCTGAATATATTTCTATCACATTTAATTCAGCTATATTAGCAGGAAGTTTATATTTATCTAAAATATACAGAAACGACTCGGCCTCCCAGTTTGCATACCCCTTTTTGTACTCTGGAAAATATCTATCTAACCAATTAACCATTTGATTCTTAATTCGTTTTAAATCATTTACCATTATCTTGCGGATATTCTTAGCATTTCTTAATTCCTCATAAACACCTTCCAGTAGATTTGGTTCTGAGAACCTTGCATCTTTTAATAATTGAGCTATAACCCTTGCATCTCCGTAGTCTGTTTTAGCCTGGTTGTTATCATCTAATTCTTTGCTCTTCTTCACATGTGCCGGGTTTACAGTAGCTGTCCAATATCCTTCTGTTTGTAGCCATCTTGCAAATGGTAACCAATAAGGGCCTGTTGGCTCCATACCAACTAATACTTTTGTTTTGTTATTTTCTGCCTGCAAAGAATTTTTCCACTCTTCGAATTCCAAAAAACCTTGTTTGCTATTATCAAATTTAATCCCTCTTTTAAACTCAACTCCTCTGAAGTCCTGTGCTCTAGCAACGTGGAATTTCTTCGACACGTCAACTCCGATAATTAGAATGTTCTCATCCAATTGATTAAGTCTTTGATTTTGGTTATAATTCATAGTGAATCCTCCTTAAAAATAAGATCTTTGTTTTAGTCAAATTCATTATATCTTATCTTTTAAAGTGAGGGTTCTTTTTTACATTTCTACTTTATCACAGGAAGCTCGAATAATATTAGTTTAAGCGTCGATCTTCGTTACCTTTTTTTCAGATATATAAGCAAATATTACAACCGCTACAGTCAAAGCCAAGAACACAAGAGCTATAGGAGATGTAAGTATTGGCATTAAACTACCATCAGATCTCATCAATGATCGTCTTAGATTTTCTTCAAAAAGCGGTGCAAGTATGAAACTCACAACCAAAGGCGACAAGGGATAATTAAATCGTTTTAGTATATAAGCGATAAATCCAAAGGCAACCATTACTCCAATATCAAACAACCTATTGTTAGCTGCAAATGAACCTATGAAACAAAATATGATAACTATTGGCAATAAGATACTCTTGGGTACTGATAAAATTTTAGTAAATAGCCTAAGTCCTAAGAATTCGCTTATAAGCATGACTATATTTGCAACTATAAAAGCTGCAAAAACAGCATAAACCAGACTTGCGCTAGTCGAAAACAACAGCGGTCCTGGCGTTATTCCATGTATCAAAAATCCTGCAAGTATCATAGACGTAGCATTGTCACCTGGTATGCCAAGTACCATAAGTATTATTAAAGCCCCGCCTACAGCTGCATTATTAGATGTTTCCGAAGCTACTATACCATCAATTATTCCGGTTCCAAATTTCTCGGGATACTTTGATCTTTTTTTTACGAATGCATATGACATCATATTAGATACATTGCCACCTATCCCAGGCAGTATTCCTACACCCAACCCAATTAAAGCAGCACATATTGCATTAGATATTTGAGATTTAAATTCTTTAAATGAAAACCCAAAACCTTTAAATTTTATCATTTCCACATTACCTGTTGATATATTTTTCTTTTCCTCAGCAGCTACTTCCAATATTTGCGAAACTGCAAAAACACCTATCATGAGTGGTATTAAGTTGAACCCATTATTCAATTCACTAAATCCAAAAGTATATCTGGCATAAGCAGTAAATTTATCTATCCCCACAAAAGATAGCGATATGCCCAACAAGCTGGATATTAATCCTCTAGTGATATTCCCTGATGCCAAACTCGATACTGTTGTCAATGAAAATAATATGATTGCGACGTACTCATACGGGCTAAACTTCAGTGCTACTCTAGCCAAAGTTGGCCCAAAATAAGTCAATACTATAGCGCTGAATATTCCTCCCAGAAAAGAAAATACTATGCCGACACCCAACGCTTTAGCCGCTTCGCCATTTCTAGCCATAGGCGTGCCGTCAAAGCACGTAGCTATTGAAGAAGGCGTTCCAGGTATTCCCAATAATATCGCCGAGATTAATCCACCTGAAACACCGCCGACATATATCGCTAGCAAAAATGACAATCCGTTAATTGGAGTCATGCCAAAAGTCAAGGGCAACGTCAACGCCAAACCGGTAAATGCAGATAATCCCGGTATAGATCCAAAGACTATCCCTAAAAGAACACCTCCTATTATAAGTACTATTGTACTAAACTGTGAAATCGATAAAAAACCGTTAATTAGCTCCATATTGCTCCTCCTAACCCATTATTCCCATCGGTAAGAATATATTAAATGCATTATAAAACAGTTCATATAAAATAATCGGAGCAACAATTGAAATTATAGCTATTAAAAATACATTCTTTTTATTCCAATTTTCTTTAGGTGTTATAATCATTATCTGAAAGAAAAGATAGATAATTGATATGACAACGAATCCTAATTTGCTTACAAACATCATATAAAATAATAATAGTATTGACGTAAATATTAATGGCCAATTTATATTGAATTCCACTACACCTTTCTTACTATCTCCATCAGATGCTTTTTTCAA
Organism: uncultured Eubacteriaceae bacterium; assembly: GCA_964582705.1. Classification (GTDB taxonomy): domain Bacteria; phylum Bacillota; class Clostridia; order Eubacteriales; family Alkalibacteraceae; genus Alkalibacter. Next base: position 4,773 of record CAZOTE010000004.1, read on the forward strand.
CGCTCTTAAGCTATTAATCAAGAGCATCGTAGATAAAATAACCATTGCAATGGCTACTACCTTAGGAAAAAATTGAGGCCCTAAAGATTCAGCGCTAGTTACTTTGATTGAGAAAGAAGTTACGTAAATAGCAATTGCTAAAATAATAAAGAATATCGATGAGATTATGTCCTTATGTTCTTTTTTCAGCATTTAGTCCATCCTTTCATACACTGACTATTGCTTTAGCAAGCATTCTGCTGAATCATATTGATCCAGCAGAACATAAATATGCATTAATTATTGATTTACAAAGTCTTCTTTAAAAGGCAACATTGTTTCTTCATAAAAATTCAAAGCAAACTGATGTGCTTCTTGCGGCTCCATAAATTTTACAGTTAAATAGTTTGCTTCCATTTTTTCAATGTACTCAGGATCTTCACATGCTTTTTTCAAAGCGTCTGAAAATATTTTTACTATTTCGTCTGGTGTTTCAGGGTGCATTCCCAACCAGAAAAACTTGCTGTAATCAAGGTTTTCCATCCCAAAATCTTCAGCCAACGGCAATTCAGGAAGAGCTTGATTTTTTTCTGAACCTAATAAAACCAAAGGCACAAACTCACCCGTTGTAAAGTAGTCCTTTGCCAAGCTATAGTTGATATTGATAACATCTGTTTGTTTAGCTAAAAGCGCTGTCATTTTAGCCGCATTATTTCCAACATCTACATTTTTAAACTCAGCTCCCCACTGAGTACCCATTGCTATACCACATATATTGTTGGTTGCGCCTATCTTCATTCCATATTCAAGTCCTTGTGGATTAGCCTTGGATGCCTCAACTAGTTCAGGCAGTTGGGTAAAGCCTGAGTCTTTATGAACAGCCAAAACAGTGGTATTGTCAATAAGACTTATGCCTGCCGTTTTAAAGCTATCAAGAGTAACTTCAGTATTCCCTAGCATGTTTGGCACAAACACATCCGTGCCATTAACGACCAAGCTATATCCATCAGGGTTACCATCAAGAATTTGCTGCATTCCTGTAACAGTTCCTCCACCTTCAACGTTTGTCACCACAACAGGCTGTCCAATATACTTGCTTACATATTCAGCTAAAACCCTTGCATTGTAATCTGTATCTCCACCAGCAGGAACAGGAACTATGATTTGAATTGGTTTATTGGGATAATTACTACCAACATCGTCATTTTGATCCCCACTGCCACTTCCACCGCTACATCCACCAAATATGGCCATGAGCATGCCTGCTGCTACAATTAATGCTAACACCTTCTTTTTCATTTTTTCTCTCCTTTTCTTATATCTGATTTTTTTCTTACCTTACCAATGCGGGTTTTTTAGAATCAAACTTCCAACCCGGAATAATGTGCTGCATCGCCATTGAATCATCTCTATCATGGTTTTCCATTTTATTGTATAATTCATTAGCTTTCATAACCTTGTCCATATCAATATCTATTCCCAATCCGGGTTTCCTTGGAATCTTGATTTTCCCGTCTACAATTTTCATGGCGTTGGTGCATAGATCTTGACCGTCTTGCCAAATCCAGTGCGTATCCATAGGCGTTATATTGCCCGGCGCCGCTGCTGCGCAGTGGGCAAAAATAGCTAACGATATGTCAAAGTGATTGTTTGAGTGCGACCCCCAGGTAAGCCCCCAGTCGTTTAACACTTGAGCTATCCTGACGCTTCCGTTCATTGTCCAGAAATGAGGGTCTGCCAATACTATATCAACAGACTTAAGAGCAGACGCGTGATAAAATTGTCGCCAGTCTGTGGCAATCATATTGGTGGCCACCTGAAACTGGGTGGCATTTTTGAACTCACACATTACCTCTCTGCTGGAATAACCATTTTCAGGACCACAGGGATCTTCTACGTAAGTCAGTATCCCTTGTTTATCCTTGCATAGCTCGATAGCTTCTTTTAGCGTCCATGCTCCATTGGGATCGATATTTATCCTGGCATCGGGCATCTCTTTTTTAAGCGCTTTTATAGCCTCCATCTCATCGGTTCCAGGCAGAACACCTGCCTTAAGCTTAAAGTCTTTGAAACCATATTTGGCTTTCGCTGCTTTAGCCTGCGCTACAATCGCATCAGGAGTTAACGCTGCATTTCTCCTAATCCTGAACCATTCGTCATTGCTGTCGCTTTCATCAAGGTACGGTAAATCGACCTTGTCCTTATCGTGTATATAGAATAAATATCCAAGTATCTGTATCTCTTCTCTTTGCTGTCCGTCACCGAGCAATGCGCAAACGGGAAGATTCATATACTTTCCAAGGAGATCTAGCATCGCACACTCGACAGCCGTCTCAGCATGAACAACAAATTTTAGATTCTTTAAATCCAGTCCCTGGAGTCCTTCGCCGTTATTTTCTTTTTCTGAACTGGCAATGTTCTTAATTTTATTTACAACTGATTTGTAGTCTCCAATTTCTTGACCGACAACATGCTCTCTGTAGCTTTCCAAAGCTTTTGTTATATCATCTCCACCGTGCACTTCACCTACACCTGTTGCGCCTGTCTCATCAGTCATAATAACGATGTTCCTTGTGAAATAAGGAGCATGTGCTCCACTTAATGTCATCAGCATGCTATCGTATCCCGCTACGGGAATTACCGCCATGTCTACAACCACAGGGGTCCCTTTTCTAATCATTCTACACTCTCCTTACTTAATAAATCACAATATGAGCAATTGATTTTATTGTAACGTTTCTTTGAATTTAGTATACTATGTAGTGTGGCATAAGACCAATTCGCAGTTTTAATGGGTGTAATCAGTTTCACTAATAGTTGTAAAGGAGCACTTATGGACGTCAGATATTTAACATATATTGTAGAAATAGCAGAACAGGGAAATATGACAAAAGCCGCAGAAAATCTATTTGTTTCACAGTCGTCCCTTAGCCAGTATTTATCCAAATTAGAGGGAGAGTTAGGCACACCGTTATTTGAAAGAATGAAGGGTGAACTTAGGCTTACACAAGCTGGAGAGATGTACTTGGACGCAGCCAGGTCGGTTATAAACATACAAAAGAAGCTTCATCAGAATATATCCAGCTTATCTGATACGGGCAAAATCAGCGTCGGGATAACTTCACAGTGGGGGCTTAAGATGATGACTGATATAATATCTAAATTTAAGGACAGATTCCCAAATGTCACTTTAGAGATCATTGAAGACAATGTAATCCCCATAACCAAGTTGATTCAATCCGAAAAAGTAGATCTTGCTTTGATGGCCGCAAATGATTATAAGGATTTCGGAGACCAATGCGAAGTTTTGCGAAAAGAAGAGGTTGTTTTTGCTGTTCCTGAAAATCATAAATTTTGTGCAATTCATAACGATGACCTAAAAGATATTTCACAAAACGAATTAAAAGATATATTTAAAGACGATAGCTTCATTTTATCCAAGCAGGGCTCTACTATACGTTTTATAGCGGATAAAATCTTGAAGTCAAACAATTTTATTCCGGATACAGTGTGTGAAATGAACAGTATGGTGGCAGTTAGAAAGATGGTTTCAAAGGGAATCGGCGTTGCGTTCATTCCTTCGACGTGTGCGGAACCCAATCAAAATGTCACATATTTTTCTTTTTCTCCAAAGGTTTTTAGGTATAACATCATAGCCTACAGAAAAAACCTAATTCTTAACAACGCAGAAAAGTATCTAATCAGCCTCTTTAAAAATTATCAGTTGAATTCATAAAAAAGCACGCTGCAAATATTAAAATCACCTAATATTTGCAGCGTGCTTCTTTTATAGATGCATTTTTTACTAGAAATCAAACAGGTTCAAGCCGATTTCCTTGCTGAATTTTCTGTTCATTCTGCCATTGATAGCTTCTAGCACCATTTCAACCGTCGCACTTACATATGCGGCATTTAGGTGGCCTCCATAGGCTTTGTTTTCGATATCTGAAAGGTTGATGTGCATATGAAGGTAAACCTCATCTTCTTTTGTTGAAACATTGCCCATAAGGCTGGTGATCTCAAAATCACCTTCAAGGGTTCTCACGCTGTACTCTTTTTCTTCTGTCTTAAAAAGCCCCAGCTCAACTTTGTTTACAGCTCCAAATCCATTGATCCAACCAAGTGTGATGCCTTCCTTTTCGCAAAGAGATTTTACCGTAGCGATTATTTCCTCGCCTTTATCCAACCTTATGATGTATTTATTGCCAAATTTCTTAAATTCCATGATCAATACCTCCTCAAGTTGTTTCTTCGTTAAATTATATATTTAATGTCAGGCAATGCCCATATGCTTTACATATGACAAAATCTCTTTTTATTGTATATAAGCCACATAATGCAAAGAAGCAGCCGGTCAATCGGCTGCTTCTTTGTTATTTCAAGGGAGTTAGGTATGAAAAATTGTCTTTATCTAACTAGACAAGGTCTCTTGTTATCAAATTTCCATCCCGGAATCAAGTACTGCATTCCGATGGCATCATCTCTGGCGCCCAAACCTTCTTTAAGGTAAATTTCGTGGGCCTTTTGTACTTCTTCCATGTCAATCTCAAGTCCAAGACCTGGCTTGCTTGGAATCGACAGGTGTCCGTCCTCTATTTTATACGGATTTTTTGTAAGTCTCTCAATGCCTTCCTGCCAGATCCAGTGAGTGTCGATGGCAGTGACATTTCCAGGAACCGCTGCAGCAACTTGCGTAAACATGGCAAGAGATATGTCAAAATGATTGTTTGAGTGAGATCCCCAAGTCAGACCGAACTCATTGCACATCTGTCCAACTCTTACCGAGCCTGACATAGTCCAAAAATGTGGATCTGCCAAAGGTATGTCAACAGAGTTAAGGGCAACAGAATGCTGCATCTGTCTCCAGTCAGTAGCTATCATATTGGTAGCTGTGGGAAGCCCTGTAGACTTTCTGAATTCAGCAAGAATCTCTCTTCCTGAGAAGCCTTCCTCCGCTCCGCACGGATCTTCGCAATATGTCAAAATACCGTGCATATCCTTGCATAAATCGATAGCATCTTTAAGCAACCATCCGCCGTTTGGATCCAGCGTGATTCTAGCTTCCGGAAATCTTTCTTTAAGCGCTTTGATTGCTTTGATCTCTTCTTTGCCTTCCAACACTCCGCCTTTAAGCTTGAAGTCATTGAAGCCATAAAGCTCTTTAGATGCTTCCGCAAGCTTCACTATAGCTTCAGGAGTCATAGCCTCTTCATGTCTGACCTTGTACCATTCATTATCTGCATCTTTGTTTCTGAAGTATGGAAGGTCCGTCTTGTCAGGATTCCCAACATAGAATAGATAACCAAGCACTTTTACCTTTTCTCTTTGTTGTCCATCTCCTAAAAGAGCTGCGACAGGAACTTCCAAATGCTGTCCCAAAAGGTCTAAAAGCGCAGATTCCACAGCGGTTACAACATGAATAGTAGTTCTTAAATCAAATGTCTGCAATCCTCTTCCACCGGCATCTCTATCGCTGAAAACTTTTTGGATAGTGTTCATGATGTTTTTGTAGTTGCCTATGCTCTTTCCTACAATATGCTCTTTTGCATCTTCCAATGTCTGCCTTATTTTTTCTCCACCCGGAACTTCTCCTAAGCCGGTATTTCCATTTGTATCTTTCATTATAACGATATTTCTTGTAAAGTAGGGCGCGTGCGCTCCACTTAAATTTAGCAGCATGCTGTCCTTTCCCGCGACAGGTATTACCTGCATTTCAACAACAGTTGGTGAATTGCCCATTTATAATCTCCTCTCAGTGACCTTTATTTTCCCTAGTCTCTAGTTACTTCTGCGTTTGCAATCTTTTCGTAGAATTTAACGATGCTCGCGTGGTCTTCGACACCACATCCGTCAAGCTTTATCGCTTGCATCATTTCCATCAATTGTGCAGACAACGGAAGCGGTGCTCCTACGCTTCTTGAAGTCTCTAAAATATTTGTCATGTCCTTGATGTGAAGGTCAATTCTAAACCCTGGATCGAAAGTTCTGTCCATCATCATAGGCGCCTTAGCGTCCATTACCGTGCTTCCTGCCAAACCACCTCTGATAGCCTTATATACAAGATCAGGGCTTACGCCTGCTTTTTTAGCAAGTATCATCGCTTCTGATACAGCCGCGATATTTATGGCTACTACTGCCTGGTTGCAAAGCTTCGCGATATTACCAGCTCCGATTTCTCCAACATATACTGCGGAGCCACCCATCGCCATAAGTACATCATAGTATTTGTCAAAGTTTTCTTTCTTTCCACCAACCATGATAGCTATAGTTCCGTCGATAGCTTTTGGCTCGCCACCGCTAACAGGTGCGTCCAACATATCCATGCCTTTTGCAGCTAGTCCTTCTGCGATTTCCTTGCTTGCAAGTGGAGCTATAGAGCTCATGTCTATGAGCACGCAACCTTCGGATGCGCTTTCCACAAGTCCATTTTCGCCTAATGCAACAGCCTTAACGTGTGGTGAATTCGGAAGCATAGTGATTACTACATTTGCTTTTTTAAGAACCTCTGCAGGGGTCTGTGCGCTGTCTGCTCCCATTTCTGTAAGTTCAGCTACAGCATCTTTGTTAAAGTCAAGTACGACCAATTCGTGCCCTGCTTTGATTAAGTTTTTTGCCATGGGCTTGCCCATGATTCCCAGTCCGATAAATCCTAATTTCATAAATATAATTCTCCTTTTCTGTTTTTTAATTTATATATCTTATTTGCACAAAGCTACCATTACGTCATTGACGTTTGTTCCGGTAGCTCCGGTGATTATCAAATCGTCGCTTGCCTTAAGAGCATTGTATGAGTCGTTCATGTCTAAGTAGACTTCCGGCATGATGCCTGATTTCCTGATTTTCTCAGCACTTCTTCCATCAACTATGCCGCCTGCAGCATCTGTTGGACCATCTGTTCCGTCTGAACCAAGAGAGAAGAACACCGCATCCTCAATACCTTCGATTTCTATCGCAGCAGCTAGCGCAGCTTCTTGGTTTCTTCCGCCTTTGCCTTTTCCCATGATCCTTACTACAGTCTCTCCCCCTGCAATAACGGCACAGGGCACTTGTGGCGCGAACCTGCTCGGGTATTCTTTCTTGGCTTCCTTGATGATCGTCGCCATGAATCTGCCCGCATCTTTTGCTTCACACTCAACACTTGAGGAAAGTATTATTGGTTTATATCCAAGCCTTAAAGCACTTTCAGCAGCTGCTTCGCACAATGCAGTCACGCTTCCAGTAATTATAGTCTCGCAGTTGCCAATTTCCTTTGGAGTCTCTATCATGATGGCGTTCTTTAAGTTATCTTCGATATGAAGGCCGTATTTTTCTATTATCTCCATTGCTTGTTCCGATGTCGTAAAATCCGGGTAAGCGGGACCTGAGGCTATGGAATCCAGCTTGTCTCCCAAAACATCTGAAAGCACTATGGAGTACACGGTGGTATTCTTGCATGCCAAGGCGAACCTTCCGCCTTTTACATCGGAAAGATGCTTTCTGACTGTGTTGATCTCAACTATATCTGCTCCGCAACCAAGCAGCTGGTTCGTGATATCCATTATGTCTTCCAGGCTGACGCCCTCCAGCGGCTTTTCAAAAAGAGCCGATCCTCCGCCGGATATTAAAAATATCACTTTATCGTCTTTTCCGAGGCCTTCTACAAGCTCAAGAGCTTTCTTTGCCCCCAGCACCGAGTTTTCATCAGGAATGGGATGGCCGGCCTCTATTATCTCGAATCCTTCAATCTCACCCATTGAATGCTCATACTTGGTTACAACAAGACCTCTTTTGATCTTGTCTCCCAAGACATCCTTTGTTGCGTCAGCCATATTCCAGGCAGCTTTGCCGATGGCTATCACGTATACATCTGTATAAAACTCTTTGTCCTCAAGGGCTCTTTTAACTGCAACATCCGGCAAAACAGCCTCGATTGACTCCTTTATTACCGTCATTGCATCTTCTCGAACATTTGCCATATTATCACCTCTTACCGACATTTAGATTAGATCTAAATCAGCCAGTACCTTTTTTAAATCTTCCATCTTTTCTTCTGAACAGTGACCGATGGGCTTTACCGGATGTCCCACGTTTAAACCCATCAAGTTGAGGCAATCCTTCATAACTACAGGAAAGCTTCCGAAGTTGTAAGCTTTTCTTAGAGGAACCAAGTCAAACTGAGCCTTCATTGCACCCTGAAAGTCTCCTGCAACAAACTTATCGTAAATGTCTGAAACAAGTCTTGGAGCGACATTAGCCGTTCCTGCAACGCATCCCACTCCGCCATACATCAATGTAGCGTAAATGTAGTAGTCCGTTCCGCTTAAAACCTCGAAAGTGTCGTTGTCTCTGGTCGCGTCGATATACTCAACCGTCTGGGAAAAATCCAACGACGTATTTTTGATTCCGATTATATTGTCTATCTCGGCAAGTCTTTTCAGCATGCTTACAGAAATATTGTTGGTAGTCTTTCCAGGATTGTTGTACAAAAGAATCGGCAGGCTTGTAGCTTTAGCAATAGTCTCAAAATGAGCATACATTTCCTTTTCAGAAGGATTGATAAACATTGGGGTAAGAACGCTCATGGCGTCAGCTCCTGCATCTTCAGCCATCTGAACTGCCTTTACACATGCTTTTGTAGTTATTTCACCTGTCCCCGCATACACCGGAACTTTTCCATTAACGTGCTTGACGGTTGTTTCTACAGCCAGCTTTTGATTTTCATTGTCCAGAGCATAGAATTCGCCGTTGCTTCCAAGAACGAACACTCCGTGAACCCCACCATCTACAACGTGGTCAATGACTCTTTTAAGTCCTTCTACATCCACGTTTTCATTATCATCCACCGGCGTGATTATCGGCGGTATTACACCTATGAGTTCTTCTATTTTCAAATTTATTCCTCCTTCTTAATGTCCTCACTTTAAGATTTGCATTATGTTACCGGCGCAGGGTTGAACAGGCACAAGGCATTCTCTATGCCCCAATGGTCGGCCCATGTCTTTTTGTCGCCGCTGGCCACTTCCAAGATAAGATTGAAAATCTCTTCTCCCACTTCTTCGATAGTAGCCTCACCGGTGGCGATGATTCCCGCGTTTATGTCTATGAGGTCCTTCCACTTGTTCTTAAGTACCGATCTGCTTGAAACTTTAATTACTGGAGCCATCTTAAGGCCATACGGCGTGCCCCTGCCCGTTGTAAATACCTGTACAGTGATTCCTGAAGCCAGCTGCAAAGTTCCACAGACGAAATCACTTGCAGGAGTCGCTGCATAAATGAGTCCTTTTTTTGTAGCCTTCTCTCCGGGCGACAGAACATCCACTATGGGACTGGTTCCGGATTTTGCTATGGATCCCAAGGACTTTTCAACTATGTTTGCAAGTCCACCCTTTTTATTTCCAGGTGCGGGATTTGCATCCCTATCGACTTTGCCCATATCCAGGTAGTTGTCATACCATGCCATTTCGTCTTTTAGCTTTTGCCCTACCTCTTCATTTATTGTTCTAGGGGTCAACAGGTGAACGCCATCTCTTACTTCAGACACTTCCGAAAACAGAACTGTCGCTCCTGCTCTGACAAGAAGATCTGCTGCATATCCTACAGCGGGGTTAGAAGTAACACCTGAGAAAGCATCGCTGCCACCGCATTGCAGGCCTATGACAAGCTCAGATGTAGGACATTTTTCTCTTTTTCTGAGGTTCAATATCTCAAGCTTTTCCTTGCTCTTTTCAACTATCGTCTTGACCATCTGCTCGAATCCATCTTCGTCTTGAAGCATTACCACATTTTTGCTCTCGATATTTTCAAAGAGCATATCCGGTTGAAGCTTCTCACATCCCAAAGCTACCACGACCATTTCTCCTCCAAAGTTTGGATGATCAGCCAGGTTCTTAAGGGTTCTTATAGGAACCTTTGCCTCAGGAGCGTTGATGGCAACCCCGCATCCGTAATTGTGATTTATCGGCATGATGCCGTCCACATTCGGATAATTAGGCAATAACTCCTTTTCCACGATTTCCAAGGCTTTGTTTAAAACCCCTTCTACGCATTGCACGCATGTCATTACACCAAGGAGGTTCTTTGTGCCAACGCTCCCGTTTGGATTTCTATAACCCATGAAGGTATATCCTTCAAGAGGCGGAAGGCTCTCGGGTACTTTAGTAGCTACAGGCAGTTCCTGCAAAGGTGGCGCACTGGGAAGATCCACCTTATGTTCGTCTATCCAGCTTCCTTTTGCTATAAAATCCCTGGCGTATCCTATCACTTCACCGTATCTTATAACTTCTTTGCCTTTTTCTATATCAACCAAAGCTATCTTATGTCCCTGAGGTATATCTTCCACTGCGGTCAGATCTTCATATATAGCTGTTCCTTTTTTAATTCCATCGTCGTTTACTACTATCTCAACATTGTCTTTTGGATTTACCTTGATTAGTAATGCTTTTTCCATGTCTACTCCTTTCAGAGCTTTAATTTTATTTCCCGTATACACTGTTCTTATTTAAATTATATTGGAAACTTTGACATCTTTAAATGTCATCCCTGTATTAAAAACCACTGAATGCTTGTACCTATAGTACAATTACTTTTCACATGTTAACTTTGCATTTTTAAGCTCCGGAATCAGGTATTCGCAAGCTTCTCCATTCAAAGACTTTATCATGCTTTCAGCAGCTATTTCTGCCATCTTTGATCTTGTGCTTTGTGTTGCCGAACCGATGTGCGGCAGTAAAACTACGTTTTTTATCCCCAAAAGGGGGTTGTTCCTCCCTATTGGTTCCTTTTCATAGACATCTAATCCTGCACCTGCTATTAACCCATTTGTCAGAGCTTCTGCCAAGTCATCCTCATCGACAACCTCTCCTCTTGATGCGTTTATCAGTATCGCCGAGTCTTTCATCTTTTCGAAGACTCCCTTGTTGAACATTTTACGAGTGCTCTCGTTTATGGGAGTCATTACTGCCACAAAGTCGCTTTTCGCAATCAATTCTTCAAACTCAACATAGACTGCTCCAAGCTCTCTTTCTGCCTCGGCATTTCTTTTTCTGTTGTGGTAGATGACTTCCATGTCAAATCCAAATTTTGCTCTCTTAGCTACAGCTTTTCCGATGTTTCCCATGCCGACTATTCCCAGTACGGCATGGCTGACATCCTTGCCGAAAAGCGTCGTTGCGTCATTGCTTTTCCATCTTTTTTTCCTTACATATCGGTCTAGCTCGGGTATTCTCCTGGCAGTGGATAAAACCAGGCCCATAACCAGATCTGCAACTGTATCGTCCAATACCTTTGGGGTATGGGTTGCCAAGATCCCTCTTTTTATTATTTCCTTGGTATCAAAATTGTCATATCCTGCCGAAATGGCGCTTACTACTTTTAGTTTTGGAGCATAATCGAAAAACCTGCCATCTACCCGCACTTGGGATAACATCACTCCATCTGCGTCGCTGATTTTTTCATATAAAATTTCTTGTGGAATCTTCTCGTCCTTATCCCAAATCTCATATTCGCAGTGGCTGGCGATATATTCTTCAACCTCAGCGGGTATCTTTTTTGCGATGAACACCTTGTGGTTTTTCAATTCTGCTCACATCCGTTTGCCTTATTTAGTTCCTAAGCCGTTTTTGCGGTCTTCATATTATCGTAAATTGCGTATATTACTGAAATTATAATCAAAACCCAAACGACGTTTCCGATTGGTCTGCTAAAAAACACGCTCAAGTGCCCTGCCGATCCCTTAAGAGCATCAATAAAATATCTCTCAAGGTCTCTGCCCAGTATGAATCCTATCAGGTAAGGAGGTATAGGAAGCTTGATTTTTCCAAACAGGTATCCTACCACACCAAAGGCCAACAGCGTCCAAACGTCAAACATTACACCTGAATTTATAGCATATGCTCCAACAACGCACATAAGTATTATTATTGGATACAGCCTGCAGTTTGGAACCATGATTATCTTTGATATCAGCTTTATCGGGAAAAACATGGCAAAGAACATCAAGAAATTGCAAATAAGCAGCGCAAACAATATCGTATTCCAAAGATCCGGATTTTGTGTAATGAACAATGGCCCAACCTGTATGCCCTGAAGCATAAAAGCTCCAATCAGTATGGCGGTAGTTGAATCTCCCGGTATCCCCAGTGACAGCAAGGGAACCAATGCCCCGCCGGTCAGCCCGTTGTTGGCAGATTCACTTGAAACCAATCCTTCAATAGCACCTTTTCCAAGCTCTTCTGGATTTTTTGAGAAGTTCTTGGTTTGAGCATATGCAAGTATCGAAGCAGCACTCCCCCCAACTCCTGGAAGTATGCCCATAAAAGTACCTATGGCACTTGATCTAATTATGTTTATAAAATTGCCTTTAAGGTCCCTGAATGAAAATTTCTTTACCTTCTTATCCAGCAGACCTCCACTGACCCTTTGGGTGAGCATACAGGCCTCGGCTTCCTCAAACACCTGGGAGATTGCAAACAGTCCGATAAGTACCGGAAGAAGCGAAAACCCGTAAATAAGATCGATTCTTAAAAAGTCCGGCACAAGCCTCAACATGTTGTTGTCGGCAAATGTGCCCATCAAAGATGTCAAGACTCCTAAAAATCCGGCAAAGATTCCTCGACTCATATTTCCCTTGGACAAGGCTGCAATTACCGTCATTGCAAAGAGTATTATCAAAAACTTTTCAACAGCTGAAAACTTTATAGCCATCCTCGCCAGGGGCGGTGTGAAAAACCACAATACAGCCAAGCTGAAAAGTCCTCCAAAAAGGGATGATGTTATTCCAATTCTTAAAGCCCTTTCACCTTCGCCTCTTCGCGCCATTGGATAGCCGTCAAATGTCGTAGTTATAGACGAGGGCGTCCCCGGTATATTAATCAAAATTGCTGGTATCAGTCCTCCACTGATTCCTCCTACGTACAACCCTAGAAGCAAATACAATGAAACATGCAAATCATAAGCGTATGTCAGCGGGAGGAAAATAGCCAAAGCCATGGTAGCTGTCATCCCGGGTATTGAGCCGAATACTATACCTATCACTACACCCAGCAGCGCAACGGCAAAGTGCATTATTCCGAATTCAAACATTATTTATTCACCTTCCTTCAATCGTCTATGGCAGCGTGATGTTAAACACTATGCCAAACAAATACCAAACCAGCACCGGAGCCACGATGGACAATGCCGCTGAGATTATGATGGATTTCTTCGAGCCCCAGCCTGAATACAGCATATTAAATAAAAACATAAATATTATGCTTACAGGCAAAAAGGTAAACCAATCCATCGCCAATATATAGCCTATGAATAATGCAAGGGTGCCAAATAGCTTTAGCTTGTCGAAGCCTTCGATAAAAAAACACTCTTTGTCAGCTTTCTTGCATTCTCTTTTCTTTTTCAACTCCTGTATCAAAATAGTTATTCCCAGTATGATTAAAATTCCTATCGTGATCTTTGGGAAAATCATATGCGATGTGGAGTATGTTATATTGATTCTAAATAAATCAGACACGAATCGCTCCTCCTAATTACTTTAATAAAGATTCCGCGCAGCCTTTGCGGCCGCACGAAATCTCTTTTTTAAGAAAGTATTTATTAAATTACTGTGCAGTCAATTCATCCAAGCTTGGAGAATTTTGAATCATGTTCATAAGACTGTCTCTTTTTTGGTACATGTGCTCTTTGTTATCCTCGCTTGACAAATATCCTGCTCTGAAGCCCATATCTTCAAGATCTTTGATGTAGTTAGGATCTTGAGTTATTTCTGCAACCGCAGCGTCAACCTCGTCTATTATAGACTGTGGAATTCCTGCAGGGTAGAAGATGTTGTACTCTTTGTCGAATACGAATGGTTCTCCATCCAATGTGATTCCCATCTCAGCAAATGTCTTGTAGTCTTTTCCGGGGATTCTCTCACCGGAAGTGATTCCTACCAGCTTCATTCTGATTTGAGCATCTACATCTTCGGAAACATATTGCTCAAGGGCAGTTACGTCACCAAAAATCAGTTCGCAGTTTCCATCCCAAAGTGCTTGTGCTTTTTCTGCAGTAGATCCTGACATGAACGCTCTTACTCTGCTGGAAACCTCTTCGCCGTAAGTATCATCTACCCAGCTGTAGTAAGCGTTAAATACTAGTTGAGATACGCCACCGGCTTCGATTGCGATTCTTACAGTTTCGTTTGGATTAGCTTCCAACCATTCTGCCATTTCAGCTAAATCATCGTATGGAGCGTCTCCGCTTGCTGCCAAAGTCGACAGCTGGCTGTAGCCAAACTTCGGTCCTACTACGAAATTTTCCAGCGCATATCTGTCTTCGTATGCTCCGAAAGCAACTCCCAGATAAGTCATGTCGTGGAACATCATAATTGTAGTTCCATCAGGTCTAGTCGTAACTATTTCCTCCAAAGCCCTAGATGCGCCAATTGGGTCTACGCTGCTATTGAAATCAAGCTTTTCAGAAAGATATCTTGTAACAGTATCTGCAGTCAGGTAAGTGTCTCCACCTGTAGATGTAGAACCGATAACAACCCTTACACGCTTGCCGGATAGAGTCGCGTCAGCATCGTCTCCTCCGTTGCCGTTTGAAGCACAGCCTGTCAACAACAAGCTTCCTACTAGTGCCAGCGATAAAACCAGCTTAACAATTTTCCCTTTTTTGCTCATTCTTTTCCCTCCTAAATTTAAAAACTTTATATCGGACGTCTTTTGTCCGATTATTTCAACTCGGCTATTGCCGCGCCGATAAACTAAAACAAGTTGCCCTGATCGTCAAAATCAAACTCTTTGGGCTCGGATAAAATCTCTATCAGCGGATTCATCTTTGCTTCTTCATAGTAGCTTTCAGAAAGCCAGATGTGCTCAACATCCAAACTGTTTGAAATCCTTATTATCCTGGGGTTTTTCTTATCTATTTCATTGCAGGTCCTTATACAGACCTGTATCGCTTCCTTATCGTTTTTCATTACCATGGGAACCCTTACGTTATCCACTACTGTAGAAGTTATAGCATTCGGGTAAGTCATTTCAAAGATCATTTTATTAAAAAATCTTTTAGTCGTAGCATGTGCAGAACCGATTCCGTTGCCGTTTCCATTACTCTCATCACTTAAATCAAGTACCGCCACCTTTTGCGACTTAAGTCCACCTGATGCATAGGGTGTTACGAATGTCCCTGTAATGTTTGGGTCCATTCCCCCGCCGCTGAAATTTTTTCCTATCTTATCGCAAATCAACACATCGCATTCGTCAAACAATATCCTTGGCATCAACTTCTTTGCCTCTTCCAGTAGCTCGGGTTCGCTGCTTTCGATTTGCGCTGATTTCAAAACCTTTATTTTACAGGTCTCGTCAAAAGCATTCTCCAGCAAAGCCACAGCACATATTATCGATGCCTGGCTCAGAATCGCCTTACCAAACATTGGAATATACTTTGCCATATGCTTAAACCCAGCTTCGTGACATACTTCTGCACCCGATTGTTTTCCTAGGCCAATGGTCATCATTTTCATGATTCCGCTTTCATATGGCCCCCTGAAACATGTATGGGGCTTAATTCTGTTACAAACTATTATACCATCCGCTTTGCTGGCATACTTATCTATAAGTACATCCATTCCCTCTTCATTAGTGCCAATTTTCACGACATCCATAGATGCTTTTATCTCGCACCCCAAGTAATCTTCGGTAATCCCGTAGCTTGCAAGAACTGCTTTCTGACCTTCTGCCGTCGCCCCCCCGTGACTCCCCATTGTGGGTATCACAAATGGCTGTGCTCCTTTGGACCTTACTGCTTCAATGATTCCTTTGGTTATAAGCGCGATATTTGCCACTCCGCGACTTCCTGCAGTAATCGCTATGTTCATTCCGGGTTTTATCGCACAGCTGATCACATCATCTTCCATTCCAGATTTGATTTCCGTTAAGATTTCTTTTTCAGATAGTCTGGGTCTTTCAAAGACTTGCTTTGCTTTGAACATTCTTGGCATGTAAACATCTTGTACGAGGCTTGAAACGACACTTTCCAACTTTTCACCCGCTTTTCATAAATACGATTACAATTGTTAATCAAGTGACGAGCTTCCTTGTTAAGTTTGTCCTGCCTCCTGATTACAATCTTATTCTATTCCATGTAACATGATTTTAACATGTCACAGGTGCATTAATTTAGGTCGTCATTATTGTACGTTATATACAAATGGTATTGTTTTCATTTTAAGCCTTCTAACTAAAAAAGAGCGGGCATTGCCCGCTCTCCAAAATACTATTTTCCTACTTGTTTCGAAAGTAATAAGCTAGCTCGTTTAAGAACTCCCTATCCGCAGCATTTGCTATAGGGTCTATATTTAGAGTGTTTTTTATTTTGTTTAGCCTGAACACCAAGGTGTTTCTATGCATGAAAAGCTCCTTTGCGCTGTTTACTACATTGTAGTTATTGTTGCTTAATACCTGCACGGTTTCTGCTATCATCTGTTGCTCATCCTCGGTGAAAACCTGGTTGTATACGTTGAATATGTCATCGAATTCCTTCATTGTGACTATACTCCTAAAATAATCCACTATGTAGTCGTCAAAGAAGTTGACCCCCTCTTTGTATTTTGTATGCAAAAATATCTCCTGGGCATGTATGTACGATTTTCTGTACATGTCAAGCTTGTTTTGAAGGCTTCCCACATAAAAGCTAAAGTCAGAAGAATGAAGCCCATCGGGAATTCTCGTTAAAAAATCTTCAATAAATTCTTCCATATTGTATCTGTAATCTGACATATCGGTTATACCTTTAGTCTTTCCAGACTTTAAAATCACGATATTGTCATTTGATGCTACCACGACCAGGTCAGTATGGGTATATCCCTTTGAAAGCCTGATTGACTTGAGCATGCTTTGAGTGTCATAATTTTTTTGCACCTTAATGACAATCGCTGTTCTCATCAGCTCTTTATCAAGCTCTATTTCGTCTGCTAGGCTGTTAAGAACAGTCAAATCAGGATTTTCTTCGAAGAGAAGATAGTACAAAAACTGTTCGGATTTGTTTCTCCTGCTACGCTTTCTTTCCATATAGAGCTCATATTCCAGCATAGCCTCCAAGGAAACCTTTACCAGCCCAGCAAAGGATTTTACGCTTTCAGGGTTTCCTGTTACGCAGATTACGCCTACAGGTTTTGCTTTGTGCTCTATAAACAAGTTGACTCCAGGTTTGGTACCGATAAACTTTTTTTCTTCATCAACTACCCCTGTATTCAAGGTGCCGTTAAGCATCCCATAGGCGACTTCGTGAAAATCCCCTATCCTGTTTTCGTCTCTGCTTGCTATTATTATCCCATTTTCGTTCATTACATTTATATTATATTCAAGGTACTTTCCCATTTTGTCTATAAAACGTTGTGCCAGCGCTGCATCAAGCAAAGCCATATCGATTCTCCCTTCCAACCTTTAAATATACTTTGTTATTAAGTATATCCTTATACTAAGATTATATCCTTTTGCGCTATGGGTTGCAATACGGCTATACCATCCCAAGAGTCCTAAAAACAAAAATGAAACCCGTCATGGTAACTACAGACAGGAGGGTCGTTGCCATTATAATGCTGGAGGCAAGCTCTCCATCACCGTCCATGCCAACTGCAATAATATAAGACACTGTGGCTGTTGGCACTCCAAAGAGGATGTATACCAAGATGATATCGCTATTTTCAAAACCAAATGCCGATGCCGCGACAACTGCCAGCAGCGGAATGATCACAAGCTTTAGGCTTGTAGCTTTAAGCGCGGGAGATAGATTTTTAAAAATCACGCCTACATCCACCGATGCACCGATTGACAACAGAGCCAGCGGCGTAGCAAGGGACTCAAGGTAACTTGCCGTCCTTAAAGCCGCCACCGGTATCGACAGGTCTATCAAAGCTGCTATAAATCCTAGGAAGATCCCTATTATCATAGGGTTCTTTGCAAGCTCCAAAAAGCTGGATCTCAAACTTACCTTTACTTCTCTGTCAGGATTGTTAAATGAAAATATAATTACAGCAAGTATATTGTAAAGGGGCATGGTAACGGCCAACATCATTGGAGCCTTCGCCCCCAGGGAGCCCATGATGTTTTCTATCAAGGAAAACCCAACATAGAGGAAATTGCCTCTAAAGGACCCTTGGATAAAGGCGCCCCTTTGACCTTGGATTTTGATTACAAAAAAAGATACTATCCACGCAAAGACTACGCTTAGCACTACACCCAACATAATGAAAAGGTAAAACCCAAAATCGAGTATCTCACTTAAATCGACTACTCTCACGTCATTAAAAAGCTTAATCGGAAGCGCTATGTAAAATATCAGCCTATTTGCTTGCTTTACGAACTGTCCGTCAATCCATCCTCTTTTTCTCAGCCCATATCCTGCGACCATGACCAAAAAAATTGGTGCCGCTATTCCTATACTGAATACCATATTGTCTATCATAATCTCAAACCTTTCAAGTTTAGGTCTATATGCATCATTTTATATCAACGAATGTACATAAAGAATGTAAGGTTGATATTAAAACCCGGTAAATAATTGTATCATATGCACAATTGAAGCATGTACAAATCAAAGCCTTGAAGAATCCTCCAAGGCCTAACATCTACTTTACCATATGTACATCCATTTGCGGGAAAGGTATGCTAATGTCGTTATCATCAAAGGCTATCTTGACTTTTTCCATGGTGTCAAAATATATAGTCCAGTAATCCTCAGCATTGCACCACACCCTGTAATAAAAATTTATGGAGCTTGCATCGTGCTTTCCAAGAACTACCTGCGGCTCAGGCTCATGCAAAACCAGCGTATCCTCCACAGCTATTTTCATTAGTATCTCTTTGACCTTTGCTATATCTGATTCGTACCCCACGCCAAAAACAAAATCCACTCGCCTTGTAGGATTTGCAGAGTAATTGACTGTTCCGCTATTTGACATATTCGAATTGGGCACAATTATTTTTTTATTGTCTGGAGTGGTCAATATGGTGTAAAACATCTGTATTTCGGTTACCGTACCGGAATAGCCCGCAGCCTCGATATAGTCCCCCACTGTAAATGGTTTAAGCAATAATATCAAAACTCCACCGGCGAAATTTGAAAGGCTCCCCTGAAGAGCAAGTCCTATGGCGAGCCCGGCTGAACCGAGAATTGCTATAAAGGATGTTACTTGAGCACCCATCATAGATGCAACAGATATGACCAGCACTATCTTCAGCGTAATTTTTATAAGAGACAGCAAAAAAGGCCTTAGGGATAAGTCCATGTTGTTTTTTTCAAAGCCTCTGTCTACAAATTTCATAAACTGGTTTATGACTGCCAGACCTATCAAGAGCACTATAATTGATATAAGTATCCGCCCTCCGTGGGCAATGGCCCGCTCATAAAAATATTCTAAATTCATGTCGCTTATCCTCCTGTATTTTATCAAATAGAATTCTTACTCTTACTAGTCTAGTATATTTGAGTTGATTTTTCTAGCATTGCCGTCAAAAACCTCAATAAATTCGCATTGTGCCACAACTATCCTTGTGATATAATGCCGTTAATAGAAAATTTCTTGCAAAGGCGCATTGATTTTAAATCAATGCGCCTCTTTTTTTAAAATAAAGGAGCTGTTAATCAAATGAACGAATATGCTACCAAGTACGGTTTGCTTAAAGGAATCTCCCACCCTGTTTACCACGAGGATGGCTCTTTATCTAGATGCGGGCTATTAGAGCAGATAACACTACACACGCCAATCGGTCCATTGGTTCCTCTATACGATTTTTACGGAAGAAGATCAAAATCTGACAGCGTGTCCTTTTATGCTGACGGAAGCTTAAAAAGCATTTGCTTTCACAGTCAAAAGCTCATCCATACCTCTGTAGGGGAAGTTCCGGCAGAAAAGGCTATCTTTTATCCATCAGGTAAAATCAAAAGACTTTTTCCTCTGGACGGTGCAGTCACGGGGTTTTGGACAGAGCAGGATGAATCAGCCCTGATGAGCCCTATTAAGATAAACATCGACAAAATCTCTCTTAATGTTAAGCTTATCGGCTTATGCTTTTATGAAAGTGGATCTTTGAAAAGCCTTACACTATGGCCTGGCGAGATAAAGGAAATTTTTATGCTTTGGGGGAATATGACCATAAGATGCGGAATTTCCTTCTATGAAGACGGAAGCATCAAATCTATCGAGCCTGCCTATCCCACCCCCATGAGTACCCCTGTTGGTAAAATTGCAGCCTACGACAACAACCCCCTGGGCGTAAACGGAGATCTAAATTCACTAAAGCTCTTTCCGGATGGACAGCTAGAATCAATTACCACTGACATGAACCTAATTGAAGTATACAAAGAAGAAAAGCTCGTAAATATAGCGTCTCCAAAGCTTATAAGAAGCTTTTCGGATCCCCGAAAAAAAGAGCTCTCTCCCTTAACGCTTAACTTTGGGAAAGAATCGCAGTCAGTTTCTATTGATGATAAAGAATATATTATTCCTGACTTTGATTTTAAAATAAAATCCTATATCCCACCTGCAGGTCTTTGCAGCGACTGTTCGAGCTGCAACGCCTGTGGATGAGCTTATCAAAGATAAATTTTATAAACTTGTAAGTTCTCTCTAAATAAGGTTAGGCGTATCCAGGAAATAAATTTAAAGAAGTAAGGGGTTCTTTGTATTTTGTATCGGGAGAGCTCCAAAACCGTTTTTATTAACATATATCCCTGTATTTCCTAAATGCACTTTATTCATTTCACTCACCTTCTTATCTCATATTTTCATTATTTCGTTTTTTACCCCCACTACTTCAATCCTGTGCTCTTGCTCGATTAACTCCAGAATCTTATCCAGCTTCTGATCTATTTCCATCTGACTCAAGGAACAGTACGAAAACCCTATCTTTCCTTTCTTCCATAGATCGTTGTCTCCGCTTTCGATTACAGATATGGCAAATCTGCTTTTTATTTTATTTAGAAGACTTTTAACGACTCTTCTTTTTTCTTTTAGAGACCCTGACTCATAAATCAAGAATTCTACTTCACATCCTGCGATGAACATATTGCACCTCCTGTTTTCTTTTTTCAATTCAGGGAATAAATAAGTAAAGTCAACACCAATGTTGGAGGTAAACATGTCTAGAGAAAAATGCTGCGGCAAATTTAAAAAAAAGGGCAAATACTGCAAAGACTGCCCTTTGATAAATATCGATAAGAAAAAAGACAAGAAGAAAAAGAAAAAGAAATGACCTTATTTCACCACGCCATCATATGTCAGTATGGGCCGGTACAAATCCGGTCTTCTGTCTCTAAATATTCCCCACTCAATTCTTTGTTCCATCAAAGCATCCAGGTCGAACTGAGCCACCAGTACGTCTTCTTCATTTCTGCCGGCTTCCCTTATGATCTCTCCTGTCGGTCCGGAAATAAAAGATGAACCGTAGAAATTGATAGTAGAATCATCGATGGCTTCCAAGCCCGTTCTGTTCGAAGCGACGACAGGCATCAAGTTACAGGCACCGTGACCTGTCATGCACCTTTGCCAGTGATCTTTAGAATCCACTTCAGGGCTTTCCGGCTCAGACCCTATCGCAGTAGGATAAAACAAAACCTCAGCGCCCATGAGAGCCATGCATCTTGCTGCTTCCGGAAACCACTGATCCCAGCATATTCCTACGCCTATTTTGCCATATTTCGTATTCCACACCTTAAAACCCGTATCTCCCGGGTTGAAGTAGTATTTTTCTTCATAGCCCGGACCGTCGGGTATGTGGCTCTTTCTATATATGCCAATCACTTCTCCGTCTGCATCTATGATAGCTACCGAATTATATAGCGCATTGTTCTTTCTTTCATAAAAGCTTATTGGAAGCACCACGTCTAGCTCCATGGCAATTTTTTTAAAGTAATCTACAGCCCTGTTTTCTTCAACCGGTCTTGCTAGGTTATAGAACTCGGGCTTTTCTTTCTGACAAAAATACAGGCTTTCAAAAAGCTCCTGTATCAGAACAATATTTGCTCCCTTGGAAGCAGCTTTTCGAACAAGGATTTCCGCTTTTTTAATATTTTCACCTATATTGTCGCTGCAGCTCATCTGTGTAGCTGCTACCTTTACGATTCTCATATCTCTTTTGACTCTCCTTTCCAGTCAGCCGGCACCTGTTGTGTGATGCAGTGCACATTGCCTCCTTCTTTGACAAGTTCCAAGCCGTCAACCGGCACTATCTTTCTGCCGGGAAACACTTGCCTTAATATTAAAGCAGCCTTGGCATCGCTCTGGCGAGCATCACCGCCAAAAACAGGAAGTATTATTCCGCCGTTTACAAAATAGAAGTTCAGATAACTTAGAGTCAGCCTTTTTCCTTTGTAGTCTCTCATGGGCGGTTGTGGGATTTCGATTACTTGCAGCTTCCTGCCCTTCGCATCAACGGATTCATTTAATACATCCAAGGAGTCTTTGGTTATTTGATAGTTTGGGTCTTTAGGGTCGTCGCACGTCTGTATGAGCACTACACCCGGTTTTGCAAAGCAGGCTATATTATCTATGTGTCCGTCGGTTTCGTCACCATCTAGACCTTCATCAAGCCATATTATTTTTTTTGCTCCAAGGTATTCATTTAAGATTTTTTCTATCTCCTCCTTGGACATGTGAGGGTTTCTATTTTTATTAAGCAAACACTGCTTCGTCGTCAAAATAGTGCCCTCCCCATCAGAGTGTATGCTACCACCCTCAAGCACCAATGGAGGTTTTATTTCCTTGATATTCATGGCCTTTAGAATCTTTTCCCCTACCAGGTCATCGAGATCATAGGGTTTGTATTTTTCCCCCCAAGCGTTGAATCTCCAGTTTAGAGCCACCAAATTGTTATCTTGATCATAACCAAAGGTAGGTATGTTATCCCTTGCCCAGGCATCATCATGCTCGATGAGCATATAATCAACCCCGTCCCCCAGGCAAGCCTTCGCACTATCTATGTCATTTTTATTAACTACCAAGCTTACCTTTTCGAAATTAATTATAGCTTCTATAACTTGGGCGTATGCCCTTTTTACAGCTTCATAATTGTCAGGCCATATCATTGATTCTCTCACCGGCCATTCCAATATAGTCCTGCTGTGCTTTTCCCATTCCCCGGGCATCCTAAATCTATCCTCTGTCAAATCATACACCTCGTTTTCATATTCAGGAGATTATTATACCTATACAGCATGCCAATTTGCAACAATATCTTTATGCCTGAGCTTCCCCGGTTTACGGCTCCCAGTTAAAATCCGTCCCACATTTTGGACAGGTCGCCTTGACCTTTCCTTTTTTGTTTGGCAGCCTAAGCTTTGCCTTGCATCCCGGACACTCAACCATCCTATGATCCACCAGGTTTAGAATCTTTTCTTTGTCAAGCCCCACTACTACATCCTCTCCGATCAGAAATGACGGCACTCCCCGAAGATTGAGGTTTGCCATCTCCTTTTGGGCCTGGGGATCTACCGAAGCGTTTTTTTCTGTATAGCTTATCTTGTTTTCTTTCAAAAAATCCTTGGCAGACCTGCAATACGGACAAGTCTGTGTCGTATACATTATAACTTTTTTCATTTGTAACTCCTCCCTATTTCACCAAATTCTCAATGAACCTTTTGGAAGATGCAGAGTCTGTTCGATGATATCGGCAAAAATGTCCGGATCTCTTACTCCTTCGGCATACAGGTCTGCTATGCCTCCGATCAGAATCTTAAGGATGTATTCCGGATGTGAAATGCTTATGAATCCGGATTTGATTCCCTCCTCCACCAATACTCCCGTATGGTCTAATGCAGATTTGCACAGGCTCCTTTTTACTAATTCATATACCCCCGGATTTGATTTGGCAAGCGTGTTAATCCCTAAATTTTTGCTAATCGTCAAAAAATAGAGCTTCAGTATCTCTGATAATTTGCTAAAAAAATCTAGATTTCTATTCTGGACTATGCTTTTCAAAACCAATTCGCTTTCAAGAACAAACTGCTTTAGTGACTCATCCACGAGCTCTTCTTTTGATTTAAAATAATAGTAGACGAGACCCTTGGTAATGTCCGCTTCCTTTGCGACATCCGCCATCGACGTTTTTTCTATGCCCTGTCTTTCAAAGAGCCTTGAGGCTGTATCCAGTATTTCTTGTTTCCTTACTTCGGGATCCTTGCTTATTCTCATATTTTTCTCCTCTATTCTATGGATTTCAGCGACTCCACCATGTCAACTTTTTTTAATTTAAAAAACATCAAAACATTTACCAGCACCGAAAATACCATAGTCAAAGCCACAGAATACATGTAACTCCACCCCGAAATGATCCTTCCAAACATCATGTTGTCCACCTCCATTGTGTCCATTACGAACTTATGCAACACAAATCCCAAAAAGAGCCCGAAAACAGTTCCGGTAAATGAAAGTATAAGGTTTTCCCTGTATACGTACGCCGCTACTTCTCTGCTTCTAAATCCCAAAACTTTTATGGTGGCAATTTCTCGCAAACGCTCTGTTATGTTAATGTTTGTCAGATTGTACAAAACCACAAATGCAAGAGCGCCCGCCGAGAGAATCAAGATTAAAACGACGTAATCGAGACTGGACATCGTATTATTGAAATCCTCTCTAAAGGTAGATGAAAGGGATATGCCTACAGCCCCCTCATAGCTCAGGATGTCTTCCCTGAATGCGGACTCGTCGAAAGCCCTGTCTTCATAAAGGTTAAATATACCGGCATTGAATTCCGGCCTTCTCAATGTTATCTTGTCGAAGTACTCTTCAGACATGAAGATGTTATGCCCTAGATAATTTTCGGCTATACCTGAAATTTCAAAACTGTAGACCCTGTTTTCTGCATCCCTGAATTCAAGTTCATCACCCACGGAAACATCAAAGAGCCTGGCAAGCTTCTCCGTAACCACCGCCCCGTCCTCGCCGAGATCTAATGGCTCTTGGGATATCCTCTCATGGAGATCAAAAAAATTGGCAAACTGATCTTTTTCTTTTGGGACCCACATAGAGACCTCAAACTGCCTGCCTCCTCTTTCTTTATAAACCGATACGCTTTCCACCATGGCTGAGGTATATTCCCTCACACCGGGATTTGTTCCGAGTATTTCCTCCAAACCGGGCCTGTCCTCATTTCCAGTATCCATAGCGACTATTCCATCATACAAAAACACCTGGTCGAACTGGACTTCTGAAATGGCGTTTACAGAATCCTTTATACCATATCCCGCCAGCAAGAGAGCGCTGCACCCGGAAATGCCGATGACTGTCATGAAAAACCTTCTTTTATATCTGAAAATATTCCTCGCAGTCACTTTCTGTGTAAAATTCATGTGCTTCCACAAAACGCCTATTCTCTCAAGCAAAATCCTTTTTCCCGGTTTTGGCGCTTTAGGCTGCATCAACTGACTGGGAGTAGTCCTAAGCGCTGCCAGGCTTGCCCACATGGAGGCTGATACAGTGGTGAATACCGCGATTCCCGTTGATATTAGGGCGTAGTTTAGATGCACAGGGCTTAGCATGTGAGGTATTTCATACATTCCTCCGTAAACCGTCATTATTAGCCTAGGAAACAGCTGGAAGCCTAATAAAAATCCTGCTATGCTTCCAGCAAGACTTGCCAGCAGACCATACGCTAGGTACTTTAGGGCGATTAGTGGCGTGCTGTATCCCAGCGCCTTTAAAGTTCCTATTTGAATCCTTTCCTCTTCGACCATCCTCGTCATGGTTGTCAAGCATACCAAGGCTGCTACCAAAAAGAAAAATAATGGAAATACTTTGGCAACCGCGCCTATCCTATTGGCATCGTCTCCATAGCTTGAATATCCGGGGTTTGCATCCCTGGTATTGACGAACCATTCCTTGGGGAGCTCTAAAATCTGTCTTTCTGCATCCTTGATTTCAGCTTCCGCTTCAGCTATTTGTGCCAGAGCGTCCTTCTTTTCCTCTTCGAAAATCCTCCAGCCCTCTTTTACGTCTTCCCTAGCTTTTTCGAGCTCTGCATAGCCTTCATTTAAAGCCTTGTCAAGCTCTGCCTGAGCTTTTTCAAGTTCCTCTGTGCCACGTCTTATATCGATTTCTCCTTTTTCTATCTCCGCTCTTGCAAAATCGATCTGACGCTTCGACTCATCAAGCTCTGCCTTGGCTTTTTGAAGCAATGCTACTCCTGCTTCGTATTCCTTAAGTCCTTTTTCATATTGTGCTTTACTCTCTTCGAGAAGCTTCTCACCTTCTTCTACCTGTTTTTGTCCCTGGGCGTAGTTATCTTCCAAGGTGGCTATTGCAGAACCCAAAGACAGCCTAAACTGGACAAAGTACTGGGGGCTGTATGCAGAAAGCGCCTGGGCAAGCTGGGGACTTGCCTGGCGTATATCTTCTATCAAGGCGTCGTATTCATCCTGGGTTGGTACCTCATCATCATCAGGAAGCCCTGACTGAACCTCTTTCAATGCAGTAATCGTAGCATTGGTTGCCTCGAGCTGGATTTTTGCATTTTCAAGGTCTGCTTCGCCGTTTTCGATCCTTATCTTGGCATCGTCCAGTTGGGATTTTGCCTCTATCAGGTTCATCCTCCCGTCTTGGTACTCATTGTAACCCTCGAGCCAAGCAAGATATCCTCCGAAATAGGATGTCTTTGCCAGCTCAATAGCAGATCTTGCATTTTCCAGGTCCGACCGCCCCATTTCTATCTCCCGTTGGTACCTGCTTTCTAAATCACTTAGCCGGTTTGCTCCGTCGATAATTTCCTTCTCTGCATTCTCAAGTTCAGCCTGAGCCTTGTCGATTTCATCCTGGGCTCTTTGCTTGCTTTTAAGGAAAGTATCTCTGTTTTCTTCGAGCTCTTTTCTGAATTCACCGGTTTCCCTCTCCATAGCAGCCACTCCCAATGCTTCAAGCAGCGTTTCCGGGTTTTTGACAATGCTGTAGTATCCCTCAGAGTAAGCCTCGTATTCATGACTGCCCTCAAGTGATACGTAGACTTCGTTGAAATGCTCAAGGCTGAAATCTCCATGGTGTACATAGCCAAAATAATCAATTGAACCATTCCCTATATTGGTCTGTCCTCTTTCATAGTTGATGTAAAGGGGCGAGCTTACAAAGCCCACTACAATAAATTCCTGGGTATTAAGCTCGTCCCCTATTTCTACCCCCGAAGGCGCAGAGGCCATAAGAGAGTCTCCTATTTCTATTCCCCTAGGCACGTTAAAGCTTCTCTCCAAGGCTATTTCACCTGATTTTTCCGGTAGCTTTCCTTCTAATAGATAGGGTATGTTCATGCCATTGCCATCTTTAAAATCCCCGGGATCGTAGCTTAACAGCTTTGCGATATTACTGTCTCCATTTGGAGACGTTAAGAAAATGTCCTTGTAATACCCTTTTTGAACCCGTGATACTCCTCTCAGGCTTTGTATATCTTCCAAGTCCACTTCTTTGAATCCTAGAGGAGATATTATCCGAAAATCCGATAGCTTCTGCTCCCGGTAGTATTTATCGGCAGAGATTATCATATCCGGTTCTGTTGCATTTATTCCTGCAAAGAAGCTGACTCCCAGAAATATTATCGCCATGATAGAAAAAAACCGTCCCTTGCTGCCTGATATTGACCTTGCGAGATTTTTATAAAAAGACCTCTTCTTCATCACCATTCAATTCCTTCCACGGGAACAGGGTTTTCGTTAACTATAAACTTGGATACTTTTCCATTTTTCATCTTGATAATCTTGTCCGCCATATGCTGTATAGCGGCATTGTGTGTGATTACCACGACCGTCATGCCCTGTGTCCTACAAGTTTCTTGAAGAAGCTTTAAAATTGATTTGCCCGTTTGATAATCCAGCGCTCCGGTAGGCTCGTCGCAAAGAAGCATCTTTGGGTTTTTGGCTAGCGCTCTGGCTATGGCTACCCTTTGTTGCTCTCCCCCGGACAGCTGAGAAGGAAAGTTGTCCATTCTTTCCTTTAGTCCCACCATGTTCAGTACCATTTCCACGTCCAGAGGATTTTTTGATATCTGTGATGCCAGCTCCACATTTTCCTTGGCCGTTAGATTTTGTATCAGGTTGTAAAACTGGAATACAAAACCTATGTCAAATCGTCTGTATTCCGTGAGCATTTTGTCATTGTACAAGGATACATCCGCTCCGTCTACTATGATGCTTCCTTCGTCCAGCTTGTCCATACCTCCTAGAAGGTTCAAGACTGTCGTTTTGCCTGCGCCTGATGCTCCTACTACGACTGCAAAATCACCTTTTTCAATTTCAAAATCCACCCCGTCCACTGCAGTTATCGTGACTTCGCCCATCTTATATCTTTTTATTACATTTATCAGTTTAACAAATGACATCTCCTACACCCCAATCTATTCATACTATAATTCTATCACTGACTGACCGTTAGTCAATAAAAAATTGCTACTCCCTGCAAAATGAACTTTTATCTCACTTTCAGACTTTTGCACAAAAAAAAACAGAGCATCTCATAAATATCGATTGAATGATAATTATCGAGAACCCTGTTAAAGCCCATATAAATAAGCGGAATATTATAGGATAATTATATCTAGTTCAGGATACGCTTCTAAAATGTGACCGTCTTGTCTGCCCACTCCACCATGCGAAGGCATTCGAACATGGTAGATACCTGGCAGAGCTCGCTTTCCTTCATCATCCTCGTATTCATGCATGTTCCGCAGGCCAATAGCTCCCCGCCAATCTCATCAAACTCCTTCACCAAAGATCCCACATTGAAGGTTTCGTGGTGCAAAAACGGAATTTCCACTCCCTCTCCAAGCAGGAACACCCTTACCTCATGACCGCTTTTTTCTGCAGTTACCGCAAACCTCATTCCATTCCATGATTTTTCGTAGTCTTTTGTTTCGATTATTATGCCTATCTTCATAGCTCATGCCTCCCATTTAGTATTTATCCAATTAATATTTTACCATTTCTTTTTTAAAAACAACATAAAAACCGGCATCCTGGGATGCCGGCAATTTGCTCGATTTACACTCTGAACAACAAATCTCCATAAGTCGGGAAAGGCCAAAAATCTTCTGCTACGATTTCTTCAAGAGCGTCGCAAGGCTCTCTTAAAGCCTGCATAGCCTCGAAAACTTCGAATTTATAAGCTTTCGCCTGCTCGCCAATCTCTTCGATAGCATGAACCTTTTCCAAAGTAGACTCAAGATTGGACAACGCTTTGCTTGCCTGTGCATACAAGCTGTTTACTTTTTCTACAACTGCACTTTGCGCGCTCACATCTGCACCCGCTACTACGGATTTGATGCTTGCTACTGAATCAGCTACGCTGCATGCGTATTCCAAGGTTGCAGGAAGGATTTCCCTCTTTGCAATCTGGATCATGGTCAAAGCCTCTATATTTATAGTCTTAGCATATTCCTCAAACATAATCTCTTGTCTTGCTAGGACTTCACCTTCTGTAAATACTCCGTGTCTCTCAAATACCTTTATGTATTCCGGCTTGCTGAATGTTTCAATAGCCTCTACAGATGTCTTGATGTTAGGAAGGCCTCTCTTTTCGGCTTCATCTATCCAGCTTGGGTCGTAACCGTCACCGTCGAAAATCACGTTGAAGTTTTCTTTGACAAGTCTTTCGATGATCTCGCTTAGAGTCCCCTTGAAATCTTCAGTCTTTTCAAGCTCATCTGCAATGTCTCTTAATATATCAGCAACTATGGTGTTCAAAACGATGTTTGGTCCGGAAACCGACATTGTGGATCCTACCATCCTAAACTCGAACTTATTTCCTGTAAAAGCAAAGGGTGAAGTTCTGTTACGATCAGTTACGTCTTTTGGGAACTTTGGAAGCGTCTTTACCCCAAGATCCATATTAGTTTGATCTGTACAGGATGTAAGAGCTCCATCTTTTATTTGATTAATGATATCTGTCAGTTGCTCCCCTAGGAAAATAGAGATGATTGCAGGGGGCGCCTCATTTGCACCAAGCCTGTGGTCATTTCCTGGAGATGCTGCAGAAAGCCTTAAAAGAGGTGCGTACTTTCCTACAGCAGCTATGGTAGCCACAAGGAATGTTAGGAATTGAGCATTCTCATGGGGCGTAACTCCCGGTTCTAAAAGATTCATCTTGTCAGTTCCCAATGACCAGTTGTTATGCTTGCCTGAACCGTTGATGCCTGCAAATGGCTTCTCATGAAGCAAACATGCCAAATCATGTCTGTTTGCCACTTTTATCAACGTATCCATGACAAGCTGGTTGTGATCTGTAGCGATGTTTGTTGTAGTAAATATAGGTGCCATCTCGTGTTGAGCAGGAGCTACCTCGTTATGTTTAGTTTTAGAAGATATTCCAAGCTTCCAAAGCTCTTCATCAAACTCTTTCATGAATGAAGATATCCGCTCTTTGATAGAACCGAAATAATGGTCATCCAGCTCTTGTCCTTTTGGTGGAAGAGCTCCAAACAATGTTCTTCCTGAAAAGATAAGATCTTTTCTTTCCTGATAAAGTCTTTTATCAAGCAGGAAGTATTCCTGCTCAGGTCCAACTGTGGATGTAACTTTTTTAGTATCGTTGTCTCCGAAGAGCCTTAAAATTCTTACAGCTTGCTTAGATACTGCTTCCATAGATCTAAGTAGGGGCGTCTTTTTATCAAGCGCCTCTCCTGAGTAAGAACAAAAAGCTGTAGGAATATAAAGCGTTCCGTCTTTTACAAATGCAGGCGATGTAGCATCCCATGCAGTATATCCTCTGGCTTCGAACGTCGCTCTAAGTCCGCCATTTGGAAATGAAGATGCATCCGGTTCTCCTTGAATCAATTGCTTGCCCGAAAACTCCATTATTACTCTTCCGTCCCCGGTAGGCTCGATGAACGAATCGTGCTTTTCTGCCGTTCTTCCTGTCATAGGCTGGAACCAATGTGTGTAATGGGTCGCCCCTTTTTCAACTGCCCAGTCTTTCATCGCGCTAGCCACGACTTCTGCTACCTCCGGCGTCAATTCTTCTCCTAAGTCAAGTGTCTTTTTAAGCTTTTTGAAAGTGTCTTTAGGCAGCCTTTCCTTCATTACCGCTTCACTAAAAACATTTGTGCCAAAAATCTGTGATGTTCTTTCCATATTATCTTTTCCTCCTTAACTTATTGCGAGCATTGCTCTTATCTTGTGCTATATAATTTTATTGATCCTGGTTTAAGTATCAATAATTAAGTCTCTAATTAAATAAAAAAAAGCGTACTCAAATAGCTTTGAGAACGCCGTTGTTCAAAAAGAATATGTTATTGTAATTACAGGCTCCATTGCCTACTGAACTATGTATGCAAAAATTATAGCATACGAGTACAGCTTTTGCAAGGGCATTTCTTAATTTTCTTGACGCTTTTGTGCACAAAGCATAAACATGGGAGTTGCCTGATATCTGATTTTTTCTTTTTCTTCCCATACCCTTTTACCGATATTTTCATCTACCTTAAGCACGCTCATTCCGCAACTTTCCAAGGCACCCACATCCCAACCCGGTCTTTTAACTTTGGATAAAGGAAGATTATAAGCTATCTTTTCCATGTTGACGCCAATTGTCCTGCTTGGACAATCATCAGGATATAGTCTGTCGGCTTCCTGCTGACACTTCCTGTGCTCTTCTTTAAGTTTTTCATCAAAGAGATACAAATACCAATTGGCGTCGTAATAAAGTATTCTCCCGTCATTTGACAGGACTCTGCTCCACTCCTTAAAGGCGGCTTGAGGGCTTTCCAGGTTCCAAACTACATTTCTCGACACGACCAAATCGAACTCTCCATCCATAAAAGGCAGCTGGTGGGCATTTGCCTTGTCAAACCTAACTTCAGCACCGTAAACCTTGGCGTTTTCTTTAGCTTTTTTCAGCATCCCCTCTGTGCAATCAACCGCTGCAACATCGTGACCTTCCAAAGCCAAATTTATGGCAAAGAATCCCGGACCTGTGCCTACATCAAGTATTTTCAGCTTATCCTTGTGGGGTGCGTTTTCCAATATGATTTTTCTCCAGGCATCTCGCTTGAAAGAATGAAGCTCTGCGATATTCTGCTTTGAATAACTATCGGATCTTTTATCCCAATAATCTTTGACGTCTTTTAATACTCCTATATCCGTGCTTTTTTTTATGCTCATCTTTCCACCTCTTTTAATTTTGTCGCCGATATCATAAACATGAGGGTTGGTCATGCGCGTCAGCTTGTGTAATTAATCAAAAATCAATTAAAAAAAGGCTCGCTTAATAAAGCAAACCTTCATAGTTTATCGTTTTTTGATTTATGCTTCTCTGATTCTAATTTTCCTCAAGTCTTCATGACTCAAATTATTTTCTCATTTGATTATATTGTTTAAGCTCTTCCAAGTCAACACAAACGAGAGGAACTGCACTTTTTCAAGCAAGAAATCTCTTATGCCCTTGCTTTTCCTGTTATGTGTTCGAT
This sequence comes from uncultured Eubacteriaceae bacterium, assembly GCA_964582705.1. Lineage (GTDB taxonomy): Bacteria > Bacillota > Clostridia > Eubacteriales > Alkalibacteraceae > Alkalibacter. Next base: position 37,145 of record CAZOTE010000004.1, read on the forward strand.
TTTGATTTTATATACCTTGATTTTATCCTTGGCTTCTTTTATATAGGCACTTCCCCTGTCCATTTTTTCTGGTGAATATTTTTCTACAAGCTTGATCATAATTCCCGTTTTTTCACTTTCATCAACCTGAGATGCCCTACCAAAAACGACTACACTTTCGTAGCTTCTACTAAACCTATTCTCCACGACTGCTGTCTTGCCGACAATGCTGAAGCATACTTTATCGTTATAATCCAAATTATCAATTTTATGTCCCTCCCGCGGGGAGTGGAAGTAAATTTCATCGTCAAAATAAACGTAATTTAGGGCGATTGAATACGGATATCCATCTTCCCCAGTCGTTGAAAGAAAGCCGTACTCCGACTCATTAAGCAACTTTTTGCATTCAGCCAGCGGCATCTGCCTTTCTTTTTTTCTCATTTCTCTGAACATGACCCTCTCCTTCTGTTCCAAAACAAACTTAGTCGCTTCTGCTGTTTTGGATGGTTACTTCCACAAGATTTGAATGCTGTGGGTTGCCTTTGGCAAGGGGTGTAGGTCTGCTTGTCGTCAACGCATTTATCGAGCCTCCTACATCTGTGCCAAATCCGTCATTTTTATACCATGCTCCCTGTGGCATCGCAACCACTCCTTGGACAATTTTATCCGTGACAAAGGCTTCTATCTTGATTTTTCCTCTATCATTGTAAACCTCCACCATATCTCCGCCGCAAATGCCCCTTTCCTTTGCGTCCACTATGCTAATCCATAGCCTTTGAGGTTCAAGTTTTGCAATTTTCTTGTTGTTTTCATGGGTTGAGTGAGTCCGCCTCTTAGTGTGCCATCCTATAAGCTGCAGAGGGTAAATATCTTTTTTATCGTCACCCATCCCCTCGAACCCTTTAGTATACTTAGGTATCGCCGGGATTTCATCAGGCTTGTTCATGTCGTAGAGTCTCTTGGAAAATATCTCTATCTTCCCTGACGGCGTAGGGAATGGATTTTTGTCTAAATCCTTTATCTGCTTTGAAAACGCAATAAAGGTTTTATTGTTCTTGTATTTGTATCCTCCGCTTTTTACAAATACGTCAAATGGCGGAAGCTCTGTTTCTCTTTTTCTTAAGTCTTCGTAAATGTACTCAAGATAATCAGTCAAGCTTTTGCCTCCCACTGAAAACTTTTCGTAAAGCCCTAGCTTTTCTGCCAGGTCGCAGAGCCAGTCGTATTCAAACCTAGACTCATGCACAGGCTCTATAGCTTTGTTGTTATATAAGATGAAATCACCATACATCCAGGGCCTGGTGATATTCTCGTTTTCAAACATTGATGTTCCCGGAAGGAGTATATCCGCAAACTTGGCACTCGGGGTCATAAAAAGATCTGAGCACAGGATGAATTCACAAAGGGATTCGTCTTTAAGTATTTTTATTGTTCTATTGATGTCCGAGTGTTGGTTCACTAAAATATTCCCTGCGAAGTTTATGATCATTTTGATATCTGAGTCGAGCTTTTCCACTCCTTTCAGTCCGTCGTCCGTGGCTGTCATCTTCGTGCCTCTAATGATTCCATCCGTCCACAAAAAAACTGGGATCTTCCCGTCATATGGGTTTTCAGCTTGAGGGAATGCCGGTTTTTCGTGCCCTTTTACAGAACCTTTGCCACCTGCCCAGCCTCCCGCCACACCTACATTTCCCGTCATGCAGGCGATCAGCGTGGAGCTTCTTGCTGCCTGTTCTCCGTTTGAATGCCTTTGCGGGCCCCAGCCCTGTATAAAGGCTGCCGGCTTAGACGATGCGTATTCTATAGCAAGCAGCTCTATCTTTTTGGCATCGATTCCTGTAATAGCTTCCGCCCACAAGGGTGTTTTGGGTATGCCATCCTTTTTGCCTGTAATGTAGGCTTCATAGCTCTCGCCGCTCTTCATGCCTTGTGGCATATGCTCCTCGTCAAAGCCTATGCAAAAATTGTTTAAAAACTCTTTATCATGAAGCTCTTTTGTATATATAACATAAGCCATGGCATCAATCAGGGCGCTGTCAGTACCTGGTTTTATTCCAATCCATTCATCAGCTATCAATTTTGCTGTATCCGAAAATCTAGGGTCTATCGCTATTATCTTGACTCCTGCTTTTTTTGCCTCTTTTAAATGCCATAAGAAATCTCCAAATCTTGTCTCTGCCGGGTTGTGCCCGGATAGTATTATAAGTTTAGAATTCTTAAGTTCTATGAGTGAATTTCCGGTAATCTCAGTGCCGTATGTATAAGGCGTAGCAATAGTCGTGCATGCATCGGAGTAGGAGTTATAGTAATCCAAAAAACCTCCATCTAATGCCAACAGATGCTTTGCAAGAGCGTAACCTCTCATCACTCCCATGTTTCCTGTAGCATAGTTGACATATCTGGAACCCACGCCGTATTTCTCTCTGATTCTGATCCATTCATCTGCAATGATTTTTATGGCATCATTCCAGGAAATCCTCTCAAATTCTCCTTCGCCTCTTTCCCCAACTCGTTTCATAGGGTATCTTAATCGTCTATCACTTAAAAAAGTTTCTGAATAATTCATGCCTCTTGGACAGGCCGTCAAGGGAACTTCTTTTGAATCTGAACAAGGCTTGTCAGTTTGTATTTTCACAACATTTCCATCCTTGACACAAGCCTTTATAATGCATCTTCCTCCGCAATTATTCGTACCCGAGGTCAGGACCCACTCTTCCATGTTTATATCTCCGCTTCCGTTTTATAGAATATTCCGTAGTTTGTTATAGTTTCATATCTATAAAGGGGCTAATTAGCCCCTTTGTAGATTGAATCCATTAATTTTTCAATCAATATTTGATGAATTTATCACCTGACACATTACAGATACTGCATTTATCGGGGCGATATTTTTCTATATTTCCGCATACTGGACACAAATAATAAAAGATTTCTTCTGTCTCGTCCAAATTCTCTAATGCTTCTTGATAAAGCTTAGCGTGGACTTCTTCCGCCTTCATGGCATATGTAAATGAGAGCAAGGCAGCCTTGTTTCCTTCTTCTTCCGCAAGCTTTACAAAATCAGGATACATCTCTTTGTACTCATGAGTTTCACCTGCTACCCCATCTTTAAGGTTATCAGCTGTAGTTGAGACTTTGCCAGCCACTTCAAAGTGCTTCAAAGCGTGTATTGTTTCAGCGTCTGATGCGGCTTTAAATAACTTAGCAGCATTGACCTTTCCGTCTTTCTCAGCTTTTTTGGAGTAAGCGAGATATTTTCTGTTTGCTTGCGCCTCACCTGCAAAGGCCTCCATCAGATTGTCAAGTGTTGTTTTTTTATTCATTTTAGCATCCTCCTTTATATTATTCTTTTGAAGGATTCCCAATAATCTTGTTATAGTTTCTTTTGGCAACCCTTCTGATTGATCTTTATTTAACAGTTCCTGAAGCAACATCTGCACGTTCTCGCTCTGTGGAAGCATATAACCGGATTCACGAATAATATCTTCGGTTAACAGTCGGTTTGATACGCTAAGAGCTCTGGCAAGCTGACTAAGTATGGGATTATCTGTACTGCTTTCTATATATTCAGCAATTTTCTCCTGTTTTACTTTGCTTTCAGCCAAGTTAAGCATTGCTCTCTTGACTTCAATCGTTTTTTTCTGCTGAGGAGGGAATTCCTCCGGAATCAATGAAATCGCATGAGAAGGACATGCATCAACACAAATACGGCATCCATCTAAGCATTTCAAAGCATCAATCTGCCCAGTTTCGGTATCCGTAGCACCCGTTGGACAGACATATAAGCATAGACAATCCTTTGTGCATAAATCTATATTTCTAACTGCATGCATTTTTCCTACCCCCTTTTTATCTCAATGATTTTTTTATTTGGCACTTTGCAAACGGGACAGATATCCGGCAATTCATCGCCTATATAAACAAATCCGCAAATATCGCATACATAAATATGTGTATCTTCAAGTAGTGCATCTCTATTTTTTTCATATCTATTTAGTATTGACCTCAATATCTTAGTGACCTTCTCACCCCACACTAAAGCTCTTAGAGCTCCTCTATCTTCTGAGGCCCCCGCAACCGAGTTTGCTTGTGAATATCCCGTACTTAAATCTTCACTTATAAGAGCAATTATATCTCCAATTTCTCCTTGGACTTCAGTGCCGCTTTTTTCTTTATAAAATTCAGCTAATTCATCGAATAATCCTGCTTCTTCCACGCGATATTGCTTTGTACAGCCTTTAGAAAGGTTTGTAAACAGAGCGCTTAATTCCCCGAAAGACAGCTCTCTTAAACTCTCTTCTCCTGCTACAGAATAATCCGTATCATCTTTTACAGGCTGCTCCTTGATAATTTCTTCAAGAAAATCAGATTTCGTCGCGCCGCATAGTGGACAATCCCAGTCATCTGGAATTTCATCCCATTTCGTGCCAGGCTCGATCCCTCTGTCAGGATCTCCTGTTGCCTCATCGTAAATATAACCACAGATAGAACATGCGTACTTTCTCAAAGCAAACCCTCCTTCAGATCATGTTAATTTATCTTCAGTACCTCAGTACATTATATCATGCAAACGACTTCTTAGCCATGTATCAGACTGTTTGCTTTAATGTAGATTTGGATTATATTTTATATTTTTCAGCAGTTATCTGTTCAACATCCAAATTCTATTGCTTTATTTAATATATTCGCCCCAGCGATACCTTTTGTTTTGCTGTAGTTTTTCCAAATCACAGGACAGACAGAGCCCGTTGTGGCAGCAGATAGCACCCCCGCATCTTTGACATTTCCAAGTTTCTTCTTGTTTCTTCAAAAAAGCGTCCATCCCATTTTCTTTAATGTATTGAAGATTTTCGATCATGCTCATATGATATTTAGTTCGGTACCTTTTATCTAGAGCCTTTAACCTTTTGCACGGGAATTCATCGCATTTATAGCAGAACCTCACCGCCCCTGTCCTTAAAAGCTCGCAGGAGTCACCCATATGGGTGCAGTTTTCACCTCTGGGTATGCAGCCCTGGCAGTATTTTCTATTGAATCCCTTCTTTTTAAGTTCCAACGTCGTAGCCTGAAAATTTATGCATAGACTGCAGTTCATACCACATGGGGCTATAAGGTCTTTTTTCATCATCCGATCCTCCTTTATACAATGACACGATTTCATCATATTCATGTCAGCACAAGTTTCGTTTTATCTCTAGATAGTGACGTGTTCCTAAATCACTTGTCTCTCCTTTTTTACAAAACGAGAGCTTTGCCAATTTGGGATTCACTCGCTCTACCACAATTTTCCCGTCTCGCATCTTTGATTCCAAGATGCTCAGTGCCTCTAGAAACCTTGTATCTTCTTTGGCTCTATCATAAAAAGAAAGGACATATACATAATAAAACAGGTTGTATGTTTCAAAGGGATACTCCACTTGCATAAAAAGAGTTCCTATTCCGTAATGGCAAGGACCTATGGGCATTCGAACAGTCCAGTGATGAAGCAGAAATTCCACTGCTTGATCTAAATCTAAATTTCGGTTAAGATACCTTGTAAACCGAAATGCGTTTAAAGCCGTCAGAGTAGGGCCCGGATTTGAATATTCGGTTTCGGGACCTTTTCCGTAACTGAATTTTTTGCACCTCCAGCCTCCATCGCCGTACTGAATATCCATCAGATAATTGAATGATTTTTCTAGCCTCTCGTCGCCTGCATACCCTAAATTGCACAAGACGTTCAACGCATGTATTGTGTGGCAAGGATATATCGCTCCCTTTGGGGAAAGTTTAAACCTTCCGTCTTCCCGCAGGCAGCTAAAAATAAGCTCCGCAACATCCAGCAGAAGATCGTCAGATGACTCAACTCCCAGTTCCCGGAGAAGCAAAGCGCTTGACAGGGTGGAAAATACTCCGCCTTTTCCTAACCTTTTGTCAGGGGTAGTCCAATAATCCCATCCGTTATGGCATCTCTTTGAGATTATTTCTTCTATGTCAGACTTATATTGACGCTGAACAATCATCTTTTCTTGCCTCCAAACTCGACTTATTCGATTGGCCTTTTTCCTACTTCAAATATTGATCCTTCACGCCTGTAGCCTTGTTTTTCATAGTATCCGTCCACATCGGACATAACATAGACGGTCTGGCCTGGATAATCCGAGCAAATGCTTTCCATCAGCTTTCGCCCAATGTTCTTGCCTCTGTGATCTCGGTCCACCAATAGATCGCAGACGTATATGTAGAACCCGCAGTCATCAATGGATCTTGAATATCCACACAAGATACCCTCTTCTTGATATGCAACGTAAGTTATCGAATCATTCAAAGCCTTTCTATACTTTTCTGCAACATCTTCTCCAGTATAACATTCCCATTCTTCTCCCTCAGCCTCAATCATGTTCATCAGATTTTCTTCATCAAGCTCTTTTATAAATTTTCTTATTTCCATTTAATCAACTCCTTGGACTTGTACAATCAAAACAGAGCGCTATTTTTGATTATCAATTACTTAACCTCACTACCACCAGCTCAGGTCTATTATTGATGCGCATGGGAATTATGCTATTGCCCAGTCCTCTACTGACTATCATTTTTGTTTCTCCATCTTCTACGATACCTGAAGTGTATTTAGGCAGGTATCCTTGATTCGGAGCTATAAATCCTCCAACAAAAGGTATTCTGAATTGGCCGCCATGTGCATGACCTGCTAGAACCAAATCCAGTCCTGCTGAAACATACTCTTGAAAAAGCTCAGGGCGATGAGATAAGAGTATGGAATATGAATCCTTGTCGTAAGAAATTCTTCTTAAATCATTGGCAACGGTTTCACCATCTCCCACATAAGCAGATATATCACTAAAAGATGGATCTGCTACTCCCAGCAAGGATATAATCTCGTCGTTATGAAAGATCTCTTCGATCTGTCCATCCATAATATGCGCTCCTGCAATTTCCAACCTTTGCTTCAACTCATCATAATCTTCAATTCGGGCTTCATGGTTACCTGTTACATAATAAACCGGAGCTACCTTTGCCGCCTCTTTTATAAATATCATGGCTATATCTATATTGGTATTTCTCGAATCCACAAGATCCCCGGTCACTGCAATTATATTGGGCTTGACTTTAGCTATTTGAGATATAAGGTTTCGTTGTTCATATCCAAACTTCTGGTTGTGCAAGTCGGATACTTGGACTATCGTGAAGCCAGATAAATTATCACTTATTCTTGGGCTTTGCACCTTATAGGTCGTAATTTGTATAGCTCGATTGCTCCAGAAAACCCAGGCGAAAAAAGCTATTATTGCAATCAAATTGCTAACAATCTTTACATTGTTTTTATTCTTCATTATCAAACCTGTCCCTCCTTGACTATTTTTGAAGTAAGTATCAAATAAAGGCAATCGGTCAATCCAATTTTAGTTTTCGCACTCCCCACTTTTAATATCCGCTTCAACGACAAAATAATCCACACCGTTAATCTAGGATATGCACTCGCAGTTGCTCGTTACTTGCATATATACTCTTAATGCAAATTATAAGATATCATCAAGTATTTATCAATGTAAACCCAGGTTAAATTAAAAAACCAGCTCAGAGCATTTATCTTGGAAACCGGAGCCTGTAGAATCAGTCGTTTATATTAAAATCCGTCAAATACCGTTAGGGCAAAAAGATATATCTAAATTTGTAATTTGGCACACACGTTTACAAAGCAACGCGATGCTGAGATTTCTCCCTTCTCTCGAAACGATGTATTTTCCTATATTTTGTTTTCTAAAGCAGACTAATATAGCAAGTCATCTGCAGTAAGCCTTTTATGATATAATGGAAATGGACAGATTAAGTCTAGATAAAAAAGGAGGCATGAGCATAAACTATGAAATATAAAATCATTGCAATAGACATGGATGGTACTTTGCTTGATAATAACCAATTAATTTCGGATGAAAACATTGAAGCTCTTCACGCTGCAAAAAATAATGGATATAAAATAGTTTTTGCCACCGGAAGAGTCCTAGAATCTGCCATGGCTTATTCTGCTGCAATAAATCTAGACAATGATTATGTCTGTTGCATGGGTGCTATAATGCAGTATTCCAATATCATCAAAAAACATGCCATGAATAAGGATTTAATAATAAAGTATGCTGATTTATGCCAAGCGCATGGGGCATATTATGGAATTGTAACTGACGATAATATTTATTATTTTAATAATGATCAATTCTATTACAATTATTATTCCGATAATAAAATGATAATGTACAAAAACATCTTATCAAAAAGTACTTTTAGTGATATCCGTGAAATAGAAAACAAACTAGAATCTTCATCTGTACTGAAGATGGAGCTATACGAAACTGGAAATGATGTCCTATCAAAAATTTGGCCTAAGCTAGACCATGATTTAATGAGCATAGTGAGAGCAAATTATTTATGCATAGAAATCGTTAGCCCATATGCAAACAAAGGTTCAGGCGTTTCTCTTATAGCTAACCATTACGGTTTAGGGTGCGAAGAGATAATTGCAATAGGGGACAGCGATAATGATATTCCTATGTTTGAAATATCCGGCTTATCTGTTTCCATGGAAAATTCTCCTGACGATATAAAATCAATCACTCACTGCACGACTGATTCAAACGACAATGCCGGTGTTGCTAAAATTTTAAAAAAACTAAAAATTATCTAAAAACGCTATGCTGTCTCACTAGCGGTCTGCATCCCACTATTGCAAGTGTGAATTCCTCGAAACTGCAACATCCATTGCCGGCAGAACGTCCAATCAATTATCCTGCAATTGAACACTACTTCGGTTACAGGGATTAATGGAGGGTGCTAACAGTGACCCAGATCCATCATATCAGAAAATTATATTCCGGGGAAGGTCGGATGTGTTCCGCCAAGGATCTAGTCTGACAATACAAAAATCGTTGTAACCAAAATTTTGAAAGACGGAAAAATACTTAGAGCTTCTCGCACTGTACTGTAAGAAAAGTACTATGAGCTCATAGACGATTATGTCAAAAGCGATAAATACGCTTACAAAAGCAAGAGAATCGTAATCTACAAGGATTATTCTTCACATGAAATCCTTATAGCAGTGGAAGCAGCACTTAAAGCAAAAATCCCCAACTTCATCAACATAAAATACAACCGCAGCCTTTCAGATGCAAGAGCTGTATCTGCCTTTTTTATGCACCGCCTTTGCGATTTCACCTACAAGGACATCTGCAAGGCCCTTGGCAATATCACTGCAAGCCAGGCAGCTAACCTTTGCGACAAGGGTTATGAGCTGATCAAGTCCATCCCCAAATATCAGAATATCTATCCGGAAATCCTGGATTTCATAAATCCTAAATCATCCTAAGAACAATTTAAAAACCATTTTTTGCAATCCTCATTCGGTGGATTAGTTTTGTTGTGAATATTTACATTTCTTGCCTTTTGATATCTCGCCATGATTAATTATTAATCTCGAAACCAAAAATCAAGTGCTTTATTACACACCCATAATGTCTTTATTGTCTTTTAGTTGCGAAGTGACCCCTTTTTACATGGCTGAGGTGGTTTTGAGATAGAAATTACATACTTAAATTTTTGCAATTTCTAATGAATTCAATTATCCAAGCCTATTATGCAGATCCGAAGCGCTGTATAAAATATTTGTAACAACAACTTTCTGATTTTTAACAACATATATAACCGAGTAATTATCAACGGGCATTATACGGAGTCCTCTAGAATGTTCTGGTTCTGATTCAATTAAGCGATACCTTCTGGGCATAGTATCTAGTTTCATTATATTTTGTGTAATTCGTTCATATTGACCACTGGCAATTTCTGTTGATAATAGACTGTTTGCAATATACAAGTATATTCTTTCTAAATCATTTATTGCTTCATTCGTTATCTCAATATTGAACGCTTTCATATTGAATGTTTCTTTCTTATCAAATTGAAAGCTTCTGATGCATCTGCTACTCTACCAGCTTCAATATCATCATAGCCTTTCTGTAACTTATCATGCAACTCCACCTCTGTCATTAATTCAGAATTAATTTCAACAGGCGCTTTAGGTATTTCAACCGAAAAGGGAATACCTCCTGTCAAATTGATCTGTCTTAAATACATATTTATCGCAGTAGACATTGAAATACCTAGTTCTGATAAAATTTCTTCTGCTTGTCTCTTAACTATAGGATTCACTCTTAAATTTAAAGTTGTATTATTAGCCATATATATCATCTCCTTTATTTCATTGTAACGCAATATGCGTTACAAGACAATATTTTTCTATAAGATGATTGAATTAATTGATTTTTCTTACGAAGCAAGGGATAGCCAACGGCAATAATTAATTCTGGGCTATAAATGCGCAACATATTCAATCTAAGCAGCTAACCTTTGCAACAAGGGTTACGAGCTGATCGAGTCCATCCCCAAATATCAGAATATCTATCCGGAGCTCCTGGATTTCATAAATCCTAAATCATCCTAAGAACAATTAAAAAATCATTTTTTGCAGTCCTCCATGCGGTGGATTAGTTTTGTTGTGATTGTTTACGTTTTTGCCTTTTGATATCTCGCTATGATTAATTATTAATCTCAAAACCAAAAACCAAGTATTTTATCATACACCCTTAATGTCAGTTTTGAGGAATAGTTGGAAAGTGTCCCCTTTTTTCTTTTTCCTATCCATCCTTGAAAACAATGTCGCCAAGGTAATCAGCCAAGATACTAATCAGGCTCTAGCCGGTATCGACAAGAGATTAGGAGAACTACAGGCTGAACTTCTCAAACTGGCCAGCACAAAATCTGATTATGAGGATGTAACAGATGAGATCTACTGATTGAGAGAAGAAAAGCAAAAAGTTCAAGTGGACAGCGCTGCAAGGATGAAATTAAGAAGCGGATCGCTGACATGAGCGCCTTCCTAAATAAGCATAAGCAGTCCCCCACCATTACCGAATACGATGAAACTCTGGTAAGGAGGCTGGTTGAAAAGGTCACTATCCACGAGAGCAAATTCACTGTGGAATTTAAGTCTGGACTGACAGTTGATATAGAAGAATAAATGATTTGCTTATAACAAAAATAACTTGGATACACCAAATTAACAACCTTTTATTATAAAACTCTTTTTTCTCGCTTTTCATATTACTCCATACACACTTTGTTCCGTCCCTCACGTTTTGAGGCATAGACTGCCTTATCCGCCCGATCAATTACTTTTTCATAATTCTGAATTTGTTCTTCACCGCAGTAGGCTACGCCAATACTGACGGTAATACATCGCCCTTCAACATCTGTACTTTGCACGGCAATTCGTAAGCTTTCCGCTATTAAGAACTGTTCTTTTTTGCTGTATCCATAAGCCATTGCCACGAATTCCTCACCACCATAGCGAAAAAAGCTTAGCCGGAAATGCTGCGCAAATTTGTTCAGAGTTTCTCCAAAATAGCTCAAGCACCTGTCACCGGCAGCATGGCCGTAGTTGTCGTTGAAGTCCTTGAAGTTATCTATATCAATCATCATAATGCCAGATGGTTTTTCTGCATCTCTTGTTTCGAGTACTGCCAGTTTTTCAAACAGCTTGCGGCGGTTAAAAAGCCCTGTCAGTACATCCGTCTCTTTTTCAATGGTCAGAAGACGTTGTGCTTCAAAGCTTTCTAGACGAACCTTCACCATTGTCCGCCCGAGATAAAACCCTAAAACAGCTGCGACCAGGCAATTGATGGCATCATCAAGTGCATATTGTGGGGGCTTAAGATAGTACGCCAACACCGTATGCAACACCAACCAGAAGGCCAAGACTAGTATGCTTCTGCGGGGTAGGTCAATGAAACTAAGTGGCATAATCACAAAACCTCCTAGCAGGATAGTCGCTCGCATATCTGGTGAGTGAATGACGCTAAGATATATCCCCAATAGAAATAACACAGAGAAACCGGCATATAAACCAATAATCGTGTGCTTTTTTATAATAGGAATTTTAAATAATAAGAACAGAGCGAAAAAAGACGAGAATGATAATATGTAAGCTGGAACAGCAGCAGCTTTTGTATTGCTAAAAGGCACAGCCACCAGTGGCACTAAAACTAGTACCCATCCCAGAAGTAGCAACGTGGACAGCGACTGATAGTTATACTTATCTACCTCCCTGCGGTTGACAGATGCAAGCTGCATATAGTTGTTTTCTTTCTTCCATAATTGCTTAAACATATTCTTCATATCTTTTTACCTCCGTAGAACTTTCATTAAATAAGTCTATATATTAAATAGATCTTCATTCACCTTCGAATATTACCAATTAAGTCTTTGCATCAAATTTACTCTCTCAGCCCCGCCATTCTACAAAAACATCTATTCTGCTCTGTACGGACCCTCTGACATCTAATCTGTTCTGTACGGTACTTTATTCCCTCTTGGACAAATTCTCGCAGAGCAAAAAATCATCGTTTTTTAGTTTTGAAATTTTCATCCTGAAAACCCGGAAAGGCTAATATCAAGCCTTCCCGAGCACACCTCTTTATTTCCTTGTTATCAATACTACCGTCTCAACGTGCATATCTTTGTCCCACAAAAGTTCCTGTACTTCCTGCCCGTCTTTATATACGGGGAAGTTAAAGGAGATAGCCTTTAGCGGTACTTCTGTTTCACCACGGGGATATATCTGAATTTCTTTAATCAAGGAAGATACTAGAGCTTTTCGCTCTTCATCATTAATTTTATCGTATATTCTTTCAAAATTAATCATTAGTTTATAAACATTATCCAGTGTAATTGCATCTCTCTCAACTGATTTCCGTCTTAGTTTCCCATCCTCAATCTTTTCTTCTAACTCAACCATTATATCATACAGGTCATTTAAGCGAATAGTCATATCATATAACTTTCTCTCACGATGCCTAGCATCCTCTGGTAGGGTGTCGATTTCATTTTCTAAACGGGACTTATTCAAATCTACCTCTCGAAGTTTAGATTCGTAATTTTTTATTTCCTTATCAATTGTTGTAGTGTCAATTTGAGTACCTATTCTTGCCTTAACTTCCTTTGCAAATGTTTCATTGCTGACCAATTCTCTAATAGCCTCAATTACAAGGGGTTCAATTATTGTTTTCTTTAGCATTGCTTTATAAGTACAACTTCTACCTGTAACTGCTCGTTTATGGCTGCACACATAATAGTAAACTTCCTTGTATGTTCCGTCCTTATTTGTCCAGGCATGTTTATTGGTGTACATAGGTCCCTCACAGATAGGACATTTTAAAATCCCTGATAATAAATGTACACGATCTTTACCTATTTTTGAGTCTTGCTTTATTCCTGTTTCTATTCGTTTTTCACGAACCTTGTTCCATAATTCTTCACTAATTATAGCTTCATGTTTCCCATCAGCTAAAATATAATCGTCTTGCCAAGCTTGGCGGTATTCATTTTTTGTACCTATTATTTTTTCCCTTGCCCTCCTGCCAAAAGCAATCTTTCCACTATAGACAGGGTTGTCTAAAATCTGCCTTACAAAACTGCCACTCCATTCGTTGAGTTTTCCATTCTGCCTTTGAATTTTCTTGATTCCTTGTAGGTTAAGATACTGTGCAACACCACCATAACCCATTTCCGTATTAGCAAATTTATCATATATGATACGGATAGTCTCCGCCTCTTCTTCCTGAATAAACAGATTTTTATCTTTTAAATAATAGCCATAAGGAGCAAAACCACCATTCCAACCACCTTGTCTTGCTTTTTCCTTACGCCCATTCATTGTTTGCTCAAGAATATTTTCTCTTTCAATCTCAGCAACAGCTGAGAGCACAGATATTAGTAATTTCCCACTTGCCTGTGATGAATCAATCCCTTCTTCAATACATATTAGATTTATTCCATAAGACTGGATAAATTCCAACGAGTTTAAAATATCAGCTGCATTTCTTCCAAATCGTGATAGCTTATATACTAATATGTAATCTATTTGCAAGCCACTTTCTATATCTGATAACATCTTCTTAAAGGCGGGTCTGCCTTCAATTGATTTTCCTGATTTCCCTGCATCTTCATAGATATCTACCACTACCATTTCTTCTCTATCAGCAAATCTCTTTAAACTGGTTATTTGACCATCTAAACTAAAACCATCTACCTGCATTTCTGTGCTAACACGAGGATATAAAACACATTTCGTTCCACTTCTATTCATAAACAAAACCTCCTTTTATTGGGGTAAACAGATGGAAATTTTTCTATGTAACGTGCTGTGTAATTACACAGCACAATCTATTTCCTCTAAAATCTCAACTCCGTATTTTTCTACCACACTTGCCAGTATATTAATGAAAGTGTCATATTCTTTCGATTGAGAGTATCTGGTTTCTTTTTTCGGAGCTGATTTTTTAATCATTGTGTCTTCTGACTTAGGTCTGCTATTTTCCATCTGTAAACACCTCCGTGAATACATACCTCTATTGTAAGTAGGTTTTGGCTTTATGTGAATTATGTCGATTTCCTTTTCAATCAAATCCAATCCTATATTTTGATAGAAAAGTGTATAATTATAGGCTCTCCAATCCAACACTGATTGCGAGAGCCTTATTGATAGATGTTATTTCTTCTTCGCTTATTCTACCAACATATCTTTTTAAACGCTTTTTATCTATTGTAATAATCTGCTCCAGCAAAACCATTGACGGAACTGATAATGCAGGAGAGAGATTTATTAGACAATGGGTAGGTAATCTGGCTTTATAGTGAACTTTACCTGTAATTACTGCTACGATAACCGTTGGACTAAACTGATTACCCATATTATTTTGAATGATGAGGACTGGGCGGTATCCCCTCTGCTCTGAACCAATTCCATGATTTAGATTGGCATAGAAAATATCTCCACGCATAACACAGTCACTCATGCTGTTTCATCGCCTTTCCATCTAAACTTTATTTTCAAGACTATATTTTTTTAGTAATAACGGACGGCTGTTGGCACAGCTCCACGGGAGTTGAACCCTTTCGACGGTCTGCCGAAACCCTACCCATTGCCTGCGACGCTTTTAACGCTCGGACTGTGGCTATAGGGGAGTATCATTATCCCATTTATATGTCCTCGCCTACAAACTGCCATATTTGTTTTGCGGCTTGATATTGCTCGCTCACTCTAAACAGAG
The DNA here is from genome assembly GCA_964582705.1 of uncultured Eubacteriaceae bacterium. Taxonomy (GTDB): domain Bacteria; phylum Bacillota; class Clostridia; order Eubacteriales; family Alkalibacteraceae; genus Alkalibacter. The sequence goes on from CAZOTE010000004.1 coordinate 52,276, forward strand.
GTCATGGCGTATCAACCACTTGGCTCGATACAAATGGAATGTATCCGTTTTACTTTATACTGCAAAGTCGTTATCTGACCTGCGTTCTTTGTCAAGGTGCATTTATCTAATAACAAAACTATGGATAGGAAGTACGGAAAGGGGGGGCATACTTCTCCATAGATTTATCTATTAAGCCGCATTAAAGGTTAAAATTTTGGTTATCAGTTTAGTTTCTAATCTACGGCGTAATATATCATCTACACATAAATGCGGATTGCCACCTTCGTCGTAAAATCTCCTCATAGACAATGCCACTATGTACCCTTCATAATGTTTCAGAACGGCATTGATAGCATCCACATCGCCACCAGAGGCTAATACGATAACAGGGTAGGAAAGTAAATGATTATTTCTTTTCTTGTTGTTCATAGACATCTCCCTCCATAAAATTTTTTAGCTGTCGCAGCGTACTTGTTCTTTGGTACTGAACAGTAGAACGTAGCATATTCAGCTTGTCCCCGATTTCTCGGTCAGACAACTCAAGGAAATAGGAAAGCAAGATAATATCACGCTTGCGTTCTGGCAAGCCTTGTAATGCCTCTGCAATAACATCATCTGTAATAATGACATCAAGACCTAAAACACTAAAAATTATCTCAGTGACAAAATATTTATCCTCTGTATAAAGCTGATCCATTTGCTCTGCGGACAAATCGGAAAAGGATACTTCTTTATCACGCTGGCGTTTTAGCTCATCGTAATAATCCCTTGCCTCATGTTTCAGTATCTTTTTGCAAAAGCTGTCAAAGGCGTGTCGCTTGCTTTGCTCATGGCTGTTAGGTTTCACATTCTCACCCCCTTTCGGGTGGTGACTCCGCTGTTCCCCTTTCGCCACTATTACGGTGAGAATTGCAAAACTGCCAAACTTTTTATAATTTTTTTGAAAAAAATTTAAAAAGTACACAAAAATGCCCGACTGAAAATACAGTCGAGCATTTTTGGATATGTCTAACCTTATTAGGTGATGTGTGTGTTCATATTGATAGCCGTAATATCCCGCTTGTGGGTGTAGACTTTTTTTGATATGTAGAATGGTATCAAATTATGTCGAATAGAAGTGAACACGGCAGTATCCTCCTTAATACCGCCGTGTCCTTAAAAAAGAGCGACTTTAATACACCCTCCGAAAACCCATTTTTGAAAAAGGAAAATGGCGGCTTTGATTGTTATCTCAAAACCGCCGCTTGGTTTTTATGCACCTACTTTCCCAAACAACGGCTTTATATTCGTTGTTAAGAATGTCATTATCGCGTAGCATGAAAGCTATCATAAAAGAAAGAGCCGACAACCACAAGTTTCATTCTCGTAGGTTATCGGCTCTGCGTCTTAGCGTCTGGCTCTTTGATAACTGACATATTCAGTTGTTTTACATTGATTAGTGTTTCCTGCTTGCATTTGGGACAGTAAAGAGGAAAGTTTTTAAGAATTGTATCTTCTCTAATCTTTAAGCGAGTTTTATTTTTACAAACAGGACATAGTATCCATTTTTCATCGTCCATTGTACCATCTCCATATAAATACAGCTTTTCTTGATTTAATATCTCTTGTCGAGATACCTAAATATCAATATCCCCACGATATACTGGAATGTCGCATATCCACCTAAATATATAATCAAGATTTTTACATTTTGAATAATCCCCAAGAAATATAGTACCGAAAAGACTATAATGGAAATACAAACAATGATTAGTCCTAATACATAAGCATATCGTCCAGATTGGTTTCTGAACTTTTCTTTGCGTTCGTCACGTAAGTCAATTTTTTGGTTCTCTACTTTCTCCACATATTTTTTAGATTTATCGGGTTGTGCCCAATAGAAATATCTACATATTAAGATAAATCCGGGAATAATCCCGCCACCTGCAAATCCCCAAAACAGACTATTAAATTTTGTGTCTAAAAAAATCCCGCATAGCAAAAATGCAATTCCTACAAGGACAACCATAAGTCCTGAAGTAAGCGTGTTTTTTTTCATTTTACAACTCCTCCTTTTTCAAACCAACTCATGTAATTATTCAAAAATCCCGCTTATTATAGAATAAGAGTGATGTTCGATAGGATACAACCATTATCCCAAGCCATATAACTATAATGAATAATATCACAGCAAAAGTATTCATCGCCATCCACTCCAAAAAAGCTGTAATTTGACTTGCGAAGATGTTGCCTAAAAAATTATTTGCTATTAAAACTACCAAAGGAAAGACCATAAATGGCAAATAGGACATAAGCTTAGCTTTAGAATATCCCAGTTTGAAATAAAGAGGTAACTGTATAGCTTGTATTATGCTGAAAACAATAAATAAAACAATCGTTACAGTCAATCCTTCCAAAGCATTGAAGCCTTTCCGCAATATAGTTAAAGCAACGAAAGAATAAATATAAGCTAAAACTCCTGCGAATAGGTCAAAGAACAATGCGAATAAATATCTTCCTAAAACTACTGTGCCGCGCTTGATAGAAAGCGTCGGGTACAGAGCATCAATTCCATTTTTTTCACCTACCGCAAAAGGATAACTCACATACAGGACAGCAATTACCATAAACATCGTCATAGCCGTCGTGCCAGAGCCATACCCTATGATAAAAACCAGAGGCATTACAGAAAAAATAATCAAGTTTTTCAAAGTGAAGTATGGTTTAACTGTAATGAAGTCAAGGCGTACAAAGTTCAAAACCTTATTCATGTAAATTCACCCCTTTGTTCATATAAACAATAATTTCTTCAAGCGTAATTGGCTCAATAAGAAGGCACTTTGGAAGTTTTTTTATGGCTGCCGTTTCCGTCATTCCCTCAAATTCTGTACCATGCTCACGCAAGCCGACAATCAGCTTTTTTTGCTCGGCGCTGATTTCGCGAAGACCACCTTTCACAATTATATACTTTTCAAGTAAATTTTCTTTTGAGCCTGTAAAAACAATTTTACCACCCATAATAAAAGTAATATAATTGGCAATCTTTTCAAGGTCAGATGTTATATGTGTGGAAAATAACACGCTTCTTTTTTTATCGGCGACAAACTCGCTGAGCGTATCACATAATTCATCACGCGCCACAGGATCAAGCCCACTTGTCGGTTCATCGAGTATAAGCAACTTAGCATTGTGAGAAAGCGCGACGGAAACCATTAACTTGACTTTCATTCCGCGAGATAACTCTTTTACCTTTTTCTTTCTATCTATACCAAACTTCTTTAAAAATTCGGCGTATTTCTTACTATCCCATTGTCTGTAAAACAGTGAAACCGCCTTTTCAACATCGGCCGCTGTCCAATCCTCCACATAAAATGGAGTATCCATAACAACTCCTATTTGTTCATATATTTTATCGGTATTGTCTTTACTTTCCAACCCAAACGCTCTTATCTTGCCGGATTGATAATTAACCATATTAAGAATGGATTTTATAGTCGTAGTTTTTCCTGCGCCATTTGGTCCGATAAATCCCATTATGTAACCCGTAGGAACCTCGAATGATACATCTTTGAGTGAAAAAGTATTATATTTTTTATTGAGGTCGCGTACTTCTAACACGTTATTCATAATTAACCTCCTTCATAAATATTTCCTCAATAGGTAATCCGAAAAAATCAGAAATGGTAAAGGCTAACTCTAAAGAAGGATTATATTTTCCCGTTTCAATCGAGCTAACAGTTTGCCTTGACACCCTTATTGCTTTTGCAAACTCCTCTTGACTTAATTTTCGAGATTTCCTTAATTCTTCAACTCGATTCTTCACAATCTTATCACCCCTTTGACAAGTTACCTTTACATTTATTATATACATCCTATAATGTTTTGTCAATGTTCCTTTACATATTCTTTCGAAAATTTTTCTGGATTGTCTTTTTCTTTTCCATTACATTGGACGCTCATCAATGTTAAATATTGCTTGTCTTGCTACATCGCTTGTTATATATGATTTATTTTACTCAACTATATGCTATGTGTAATCATATCCAAAAGAAAAGGTGAACAGTAAGATGTAGTAGGGTGAAATAATATGAAGCGAGAAAAAATCAAATATGATTTTAAGGCTTTCGGTCAAGCCATAAAAGAAGCGCGAAAAGTAAAAGGATTATCGAGAAATGAGTTAGCAGACCAAATGAACATTGCCCCTCGATATATTGCGTCCATAGAAAATAGCGGACAGCACCCAAGCTTGCAAATTTTTTATGAGCTTGTTACTCTTTTAGATGTATCGGTAGACCAATTCTTTTTTCCAAAGAAAGATATAGACAAATCCACGCAGCGCAGACAACTTGAAAGCCTACTTGACGAAATGGACGACAAGGATTTAATCATCATGACCGCTACTGCAAAGGGAATACAAGAAGCCAAATCAGAGGAAAGGACGGAAAATTGAACCGTTCTTTTTCTTATATGTTTTATCTCAGAACAAAAGTTGGCAAGCAGGGCAAGGTGGTACACACCTTGCATTTTTGCTTGTTGGGGAGTATCCCCAATCCCCATAGAACACACAATAAATTGTGCGGCTACGCTCCCTTTGGGAGCTGAAAAAACACAGGAATAAATTATCTCTGTTCCTGTGTTTTTTCTTTTCTATCACTCTCATAATTTTCCCCTAAAAGGCGATCAACATTTGCCTTTGCAATCAAGATATTTTGCTTTTCTTTTTTTATGGAATGGTACTTTACATAGGCTTTCTTTTTTGCAGAAAGCAATTCGGAATACTCCACTTGTAAGTCTTTAACAGTAGGTAATTTCTTACTCTCTAAGTTGTCAAAAGCCACCTTTGCCGCTTTATGCAAAAGCAAATCAGCCGTATGCTCTTCATAGAATTTTTTTGAATATCCTGACTTACGGTAAGCCGTGTAAACCTCACGGGTTTTGGAATAGTTGATGATATGAGTTTTAAGACTTGCTATCTCCGTCATACGCTTTTCGACAGCGTTAATTTGAGCAGACAACTGATTGAAATTATCCGTAATATCCTGTGCTTTTTTCTCTAAATCCTCATAGATAAGCAGATTATTTTCCGTTAGATAATTGATGGTCTGTGCCATCTGTTTGAGGTTGAAAATCTTTGCCCACCGCTCATAGCCAGCACCTTTTCCTGCCTGTAATTTTGCCTGTATATCCACTAAAAGATTAACTGTAGATTTTGACTTTTTATTTACTCTCTTTTTATCAACAAAAGATTTGTTACCATGAATAACAGCCTTGATTTCTTCCTCTGAATATCCACTCCCTAAAGAACGAAGGCGAATGAATTTCTTTTGATTTTCACTCTTAAAACTGATGTATTTTCCTGTCTTGATTTCATATCCTACCAGTTTTATTTCTGATAGAAACTCCTCAAAATCGGCAGGCTTTCTTCTAAGGATTTCATCTATGGCAAGCCTTAATTTTTCAGAATGAGAAACAGGCTTTTTATCTCCAAGCCATTTACCATAATGGCTTTTTCCACGCTTTGGATTTTCAA
>CAZOTE010000005.1:0-54488 GCA_964582705.1 uncultured Eubacteriaceae bacterium
AAGTTTAGTGAGGTAAATAATACGTTGTGGTTTTTGAGAGCAAATGGGATAATAGAAGTTAAGAAGTGACCCTATTGACCATGTTGATTTATGAGTTTTCGATAACAATGGATTCACTCTGCGAGAAATGGAAGGAGCAATGAGAGAAAAATGAAATCATATATTATAAGAATTGAACTTGAAAAATCAGATCCGCTTATTTGGAGAAGAGTTATCATGCCAGCTGGTGCTACCTACAAAAGGCTGCATGATGTTATCCAAAATGTGACGAATTTTCAAAGTGGTTATCCTTTAGGAGGTTATCATTTATATGAATTTGAGCTGCCAAAGCAGAACAGGATCGTTACAGACAATGAAGAAGCGTATATGGAGCATCAGCATTATGTAAAGAATAAGAAGGATTACGAGGATAGGCTTAAAAATATAGATCCAGAGATGCTCCAGTTTGAGCAGAACTACCAGGAGCGATTAAAGATAGATGTCAGAAAACCAACGGGTCTTAAGATTGATGATTATCTAGAAAAGCACAAAAAAATAAGATACAACTATGATTTTGGAGATGACTGGTGGTTCACGATAAAGCTTGAAGATATTGTATGTGATTATTACTTCGGGTACCCAACGCTGCTTGACGGGGCAGAGACAGCTCCGCCTGAAGATGTCGGTGGGATTCATGGATATTACAAGTTTTTAGAAGCTTATCGTAATCCGAATCATCCAGAGCATGATGATGTAAAGGCGTGGGTTGAGAATTGGAATTTTAGAAAGTACAATCCTGATTGGATCAACGATAGACTTAAGGGCATTGATTATAAAAAGACGGAGTGGGACCAGATTAAGCATGAACATTACAAAGTGATTGAGGATAAATATAGAAGAAGGTAATTTCAGAGCTCAAAATAAACATTGAAAGTGCAAAAGGGGACACTTCCCAAATATCCATCAAAACTAATGCCAAGGGAGTGTGAAAGCATCCTTTTGAGTCTGCGGTCCGGCATGGAAACCGGACCCTACGGCTGCGTAGTTAAATAGTTGATGGCAGTCGGTAAATGGTCATAAATACTTTTGTTTTTCTAGTCGTTTAACTATTGCTTGACTATCGCCCCATGCGGGTTTAACAGTATTTCATGAGATTTGTATTGTTGTTTACTTTGGATGACAGTATCAAAAATGTAACTTCCGTGTTCTAACTGACAAATTTTCTCCACGAGCATTGAAGGCTTGATCTACATTTTTTTATGATATAATTGAATGAGAAATTATCCAGGGGGGAATAGCCATGAAGCAAGTAATGTATTACAATCCTAAAGACATCAGAGTTGAGGAACACGAAATTCCAGTACCGGGTTATGGTGAGATCGTAGTTAAGAACAAGGTGTCTTTAACCTGCGGCACAGACGTAAAAATATATATGAGGGGCTACAGATGGGATCCGCCATTTTCATTTGGTCACGAAGCGGCTGGGGTGGTTCACGCAGTAGGGGAGGGCGTCGATAAGTTTAAGGTTGGAGATCGGTTGGTCGCTCACAATTCTGCTCCATGCCATGAGTGTTATTTTTGCAAAAAAGCGCAGCATTCCTTGTGCGAAAACCCGATATTCAATAAAGGGGCTTTTTCAGAATATCAACTGGTTCCTGAGAGGATAGTAAGACAAAATGCATTTAAGATTCCCGATGAGATGGGCTTTAAGCAGGCAGCCTTACTGGAACCCTTTTCTTGTGCTGTTTATGGTACCTCAGAAGTTCCTGTGGAGCTAGGCGATACAGTTGCTGTAAACGGTTGCGGACCTATTGGGCTTATGTTTATAAGGCTGTGCTATCTGCGAGGGGCAAGGGTAATAGCTTGTGATAAATCAAAGAGCAGATTAGAGATGGCGAAAAAGCTGGGGGCTGCACATGTTGTAGATATTTCAGAAGTAGACGATCAGGCAGAAGCTGTAAGGAATCTTACCGAGGATAACAGGGGAGTAGATATCTCCATAGAGGCAGTAGGCTTGTCAAAGGTATGGTCTATTGCCATAGACATGGTTAGAGCCGGAGGAACCGTACTATGCTTTGGAGGGACGCCTAAGGGTGATAAAGTGGAAATTGACACCACTTTGCTGCATTATTCCCAGATTACAATTAAAGGGGTATTTCATACCACGCCGAGGCATGTGAAAGAAGCTTTTGAGCTTCTAAAAATGAATGCTATAAGCGCTGATGATTTTGTGGATAATGAATTCGGGATAGATCAAATCGAAGAGGCTATTTTAGATCATGCAAAAGGAGAGGTAATTAAAAACTGCATAATATACGAGTAAAAGTTGTAAGTGTTAGGGGATTTTTCCGGTGTCATAGATAAATGCCTGAGTCTGTAATTTCCAATGAAATGACAGACTCAGGCGATTCTATCCATATACAAGGGCTTGACCCATCGTATTTAGCCTACTTTTTCAGCTTTCTTAATAATGTGGTCCTATGGACACCCAAGATCTTTGCAGCCTCTTCGAAATCTTTTGAGTTCTCCAAGGCATCATTAATCACCTTTTTTTCATAGGAAGCTACCAAAGTGCCCAAAGTGGTGGACCGGGCATATTCTCTGTGTTCATGGGCAAGGTCCACTTTTTCGGATATGGATTTAGGGATCGTTTCTAGACTTAAGGAGTTTGTCGGACTTAAGACCAGCATGTTTTCTATAGTATTTTCAAGCTCCCGTACATTGCCTGGCCAGTCGTAATCGAGAAGCATTTCAACAGCATCAGAATTGATGTTCTTGTTGAAGCTGTATTTTTCGTTGAATTTGCTTATGAAATGATAAATCAATGGTATAATGTCGTTTTTTCTTTCTCTAAGGGGTGGTATGGTTATCTGAACCACATTTAACCTATAGTATAAGTCCTCTCTAAAGAGTCTCTTTTTAACCATTTCTTCTAAGTTTCTGTTTGTGGCCGCAATTACCCTCACGTCGGTTTTGGTTGGCGCTACATCCCCCACCCTGTAAAACTCGCTATCCTGCAAGACTCTTAAAAGCTTGACTTGAAGAAGAAACGGAAGATCTCCTATCTCATCCAGCAGGAGGGTTCCGCCTGTAGCGACTTCAAAAAGTCCGGGCTTGCCTTTTTTAAGTGCTCCGGTAAATGAGCCTTCCGCATATCCAAAAAGCTCGGATTCCAAAAGGTTCTCAGGTATCGCTCCACAGTTTATCTTTATAAAAGGACCATCTTTTCTCTTTCCTTCGCCATGGATTATTTTGGCGATAACTTCTTTTCCCGTACCGGATTCTCCGCTTATAAGAACGGTCGTGTCTACCTGCGCTACTCTTTGGGCAAGGTCTATGACGTTTTTCATAGCATCGCTTTGAGCTATGATATCAGAGCTTTCAGTCATTTTCCTTAAGAGCTTTAACTCTCTATAATAGTTGCTGGATAGCCTCTTTATCTGTTCCAGCTCATTTTTCATCTCTACAAGTTCGGTCATGTCACGTATTTTTGTGACAACGAAGACCACATCATCATCTTTAAACATTGGATAAGAAGATATCATGACGTGCTTGTTATCATCCAAGGTTTGTGTAAGGGTTATCTCTTTTTTCTGTTCTAAGCACATCAAAGCGACGCTTTCCGGGAATATTCCTCTTTCTTTTAGATCCTTTAGATTTTTACCTAGAATCTTTGACGTATCTACACCCAGTATTTTCCCAAGCATGCTGTTAAACCTTAGTACGATGCCCTTTGAGTCGATGGTATATATTGCATCAGGCGTGGATTCCATAACGGCACCTATTTCAAGGAGCAATTCACGATACTTTGTTTCGTAGGATAAATCGAATGAATTAATCACATTTAAGCCTCCCATGATTATTAAATATACTTGTAATAACATTATACAGCATAAATTGAGTAGCTGCACGATTTTGTGTCGTAAAAACGCACATTTCAAGTGCAAATATGCACAAAGCTAAAAGCACAAAAGGATTGAACTTTGCGTGTTGCAAATAAATGTTTGTGCAAATATGCACAAAATGGATTCCTGCCGGTATTTTGCATCTTAGTGACTAGTTGGCACAAGCCTTGACAACACAGGATATCAGGTATTTATATTTTTCAGCAGATAATTGGCATGTAAGTTGCACATATAAAAGTAGGAGCGTATGTTCTTTAAGCTTCACAATAAAAACTAAGGAGTTGATCACATGTATTACGATCCGATTATGTTTACTTGCATGGAGGGGCTGGATTTAGAAGAACACATGATTGCAACATATTATATGAGGGCAGAGATGCCTGTAGAGGTTGTCAAATTTGCTCAGGCAATAGCAGCCGAACAAGCAACGGGAACATGGCTAAACGTGCCGTTTGAAACACCTGAGGTCAGGAAGAAGCATGCTGCAAAGGTGATGGGCATATACGAGGTGCCGGCTTATGACAGAGAGCTGCCCAAGGACCTTAAGTACAGGGATTTTATAATTAAGATCGCCTTCCCAAGCGTCAATATTGGCAACAATTTCCCTATGATATTTACGACCCTGATAGGCAACATTTCAGCAGGAAGAATAAAGCTTGTGGACATAGAGTTTTCACAAAAGTATCTTAAAAACTTCAGCGGGCCAAAATTTGGGATAGAAGGCCTTAGAAAATATCTCGACATCAAAGAACGTCCGCTCACCCTTGCAATGATAAAGCCTGACGTAGGCTGGACGCCGGAGCAAGGCGGGATAATGGCTTATGACGCCTTCAAAGGCGGAATAGACATTGTAAAAGACGATGAACTGGTGGTAGGAGACTCTGATTTTTGTCCTTTGGTTGGCAGAGTGCAAAAGATTATGGAAGCGGCAAAAAGAGCTGAAGAAGAAACCGGCGAGAAAAAGATGTACACGCCAAACATTACAGACGACATAATAAGGCTAAAAGACAACGCATACAGGGCTTTGGATGCAGGAGCAAATGCCCTTATGATAAATACCTATGTGGTCGGGTTTTCAGCTTTTAGGATGATAGCCGAAGATCCAAACATAAATGTTCCCATACTGTCTCATCCGGATTACGCAGCGGCCCAATCATATGCGCCGGATACAGGGGTGGCCATATACCTTCTTTGGGGCAAGCTCGTAAGGATGGCAGGAGCAGACCTAGCCGTTACCACAAACTATCACGGAAAGATTCCGGTTATGAAGGATAGGTATATCCAAAGCTGCATAGCCCTTACAGTGCCTTTTGGAAACATAAGACCATGCTTCCCGGCACCTGGTGGAGGTGTTTACCCAGGAATCATTCCTGAAACTATAGAGGAGATAGGTAAAAACGTAATACTTGCAGCTGGGGGAGCAGTGCACGGACATCCCCTTGGAGGAGTAGCCGGCGGAAAGGCTATGAGACAAGCCATAGATGCTGTTATGGAAGGGGTAAATTTAAGAGAATATGCAAAAGACAAGCCTGAGCTTGAAGCGGCAATTAAAGCCTGGGGAATATCAAATGAAAAAGAAGATCTCTTTGATATGAAAAAATAGAGATAGTATTTTTTCCTAATGACTTGACAGGTCGAAGAGCCCCTGTTATCATATTGGTAATGATAATCATTATCAATATGATAACGTAATAAGGAGGCTACATCATGTCGCTAATAGGAAAAGAGATAAATGATTTTAAGGTACAGGCATTTGTTGACGGAGAATTCCGTGAGGTAAGCAAGAGTGATTTGAAAGGGAAGTGGTCGGTATTTGTGTTCTACCCTGCGGACTTTACGTTTGTGTGCCCTACAGAGCTTGAGGACCTGGCAGAAAACTACGATCAGTTTAAGGAAATAGGCTGTGAAATATACTCGGTTTCTACTGATAGCCATTTTGTCCACAAAGCGTGGCACGATGCATCAGACAGCATAAAGAAAATAGAGTACCCTATGCTTGCAGACCCCACCGGTAAGCTATCCAGGGATTTTGATGTCTATATCGAAGAAGAGGGAATGGCGCTTAGAGGAAGCTTTGTAGTAAACCCTTATGGAGTGATAGTATCCTATGAGGTAAATGACAATAGCATCGGTCGTGAGGCAGGAGAGCTGCTGCGAAAAGTTCAGGCTGCGCAGTTTGTGGCAGAGCATGGTGATCAGGTCTGCCCCGCGAAATGGAGACCTGGTAAAAAGACGCTAAAGCCAGGACTGGATTTAGTAGGAAAACTTTAATTTTTAGTATTAAATTAAGCATATTGCCACCGATATACCAAGTGAAGAATATTTTTTGCTTGGTATATTTTTTTTGTAAGGTTATTTGATTTGACAATGACTTTTTTATGATTTATGATGAAGTTAATGATATCCAAAATTCTGTAAATCGCTAAAAATCTATGGCTCCCGAGGTGTTTGATATATGAGTAAAAAAAGTAAAATTTCTATATATTTATCGGTCTTTATTCTATTGTTTGTTTCTATAGCTCCCACGATATTTGCATCTACCGATTACAAAGTTATCAGGGCAAGGATAACCATGAGCCCTGCTTCACCTAAGACAATCAATTTTAGCTTGTCAGGGTCTTATTATCTTGCAGAAAATCCTGATCTTGTTTTAGCTGAAGGAGATTACACATTATCAGTTGTAGACACAAACAAAGTAAAGATAAAAGGGAAAAATATAGATGTAACAGTAGGTTCTCAAGTAAACTTCATACGTCAAAAGCATAGCGGCACAGGCAGCCATCACCTTACCTTAAAGGGAACGGTCCACGGCACGGTAAACTATTTGGGAAATATGCGCTTTCATGTAAGCTCGGGAAGCTTTGTTGTCACCAACCATGTGCCCTTGGAACAGTATCTCTACGGGGTAGTGGCATACGAAATGAGCAATGTCTTTCCAATGGAGGCTTTAAAGGCCCAGGCCGTTAGCGCAAGGAGCTATGCCATAAGGAGCTTTTCTTCTACAAGAGATTATGACATAGGGGATACTGCATCTACTCAAGTGTATAGGGGTTACAACCCAAACTTTACAAACGTCATAAAAGCTGTGGATGATACTAAAGGTCAGGTCGTGACCTATAATGGCAAAATCATCGCAACTTATTACTCTGCATCAAATGGAGGACAGACAGAGCTGCCGGGAAATACATGGGGTGGAGGCACGACGAAAAACAATGCTTATCCTTATTTGGCCCAAAAGGACGATCCTTACGATACCGCAAATCCATCGAGCCTGTATCAAGAGGTATTCGTGCCCAAAACCGTAGACGGCACAAAATATACAGCAACTGAAAGCAATGTCGACGGTGACTTTGTAGTCAGGATAGTGGGAGTAACTACCGCCGCCAACATAAGAAGTGGACCTGGAACAAATTTTTCAATTGTAGGAACTGCGCCATTGAATTCGATGTATAAATGGATATCCACAACCTCTGAAAAAGATTCCGCTGGTTTTTATTGGCATAGAATCAACTTTACAGGAAATGAAGCAGATACAGCCTATATTAGAGAAGATTTAGGGCAAAAGATTGAAAACGGCAGGTTTGTATATTCAAATCCAATACTCACAGACATTCAAAGCCAGGTTTTTGAAAAGATAAAGTCCAGCAGAAACATAAAAAATGCAACAGACATAAAGATCAACTCGGTCAATACCTTTGCAAACGGAAAGGAAAGATGGCCGGGTACTGGCAGCAGAAGCTATGTTACTGCCAATGCCGGAGTGACAGTGCAGTTTTATGCAGAAGGGTCCAGCAGCTTAAGTACGAAAATAAATGAAAATATAGTAATAGAGCTTATGAAGACAAATAGCAATGGTTCATACCTAATGAGTCATCCATATCTTAATTCAAACTTAAGGTTAAGAGGGGTTAAGACAGCGAAGGATAGTGGAGGTTTAGACGGTTATGTTATTACAAATGCCCGTTACGGCCACGGCGTGGGAATGAGTCAACGTGGAGCCCAGCAGATGGCAAGAGATGGAAAGACCTATAGAGAGATATTGTCATTTTATTTTGACAAGACAGAAATAAAGACTCTTGAAACTACTGTGCCTGAGCTTCCAAGCAGGGGAGATGGCACGGATTCTACGCAGCCGGCGCCTACCATATCAAGCAGCAAGCACAAGCTGCAGTCCAACAGCGTGACAGGAATAGCAGAAAAAACAAGCGTAAGCGCTTTCTTGGGCAACTTTAGCGTGAATAACGGTTCCCTGTCATTGGTGGCTGCGGATAAAAAAGCCAAGACATCAGGCAACGTAGGAACAGGAGACGTATTGTACTTAAGGGATGGTTCGGGGAAAGTCGTAAAAAGCTATAGCGTGGTCATTTACGGCGACGTAAATGGGGACGGGGAAATTTCGATTGTCGACCTTTTACGTGTTCAAAGACACCTTTTAAACGTAAGTAAGATTGAAGGCATATACTCTTCTGCGGCGGATGTTACTAAAGACGGAAAATTAACGATTGCAGATTTGCTTAGGATTCAAAGGCACTTGCTAAATGTTTCAAAAATCACACAATAGAAAAGAGTAGAGGTTATAAAATGAGACTTAACTTAAGAAAAATTATTGCGACCTTGGGAATATTTACATTATTATTAAGTGTGGCTGCACCTACGGCTCTGGCTGCGAGTGCTTCTGCATCAGTCAGTTCGTCTTCTGTAAATGTCGGTGGAACTGTAACCGTCACTGCGACTTTCAGGAATTCAAATATAGGAGCAGTCCAAGGGAGTTTCTCGTATGATTCCAGTGCCTTGCAGTATACCGGAGGTAATAATACGGGCAATGGCACGATTGCTGCGGTTGCGGGTTCATCAGGAGCATCGTCTATTACTGCAACTATGACATTTAAAACCTTGAAGGCAGGGAGCCATAGAGTATCAATCAGTGGTAGCGAGATACTGGATTTTGATATGAATTCGTTAGGAGGTGCTAACACAAGCGCCACTATAACAGTTAAAGCTCCGACGAGCTCTTCTAGCAGCGGATCATCAGGTTCCAGCAGCTCGTCAAATACCAGCTCAAGCAGCAATACGCCGGCTCCCAAGCCGGCGCCAACACCCGCTCCAGAGCCCGAGCCGGATCCTATGGAAAAGGCTGTAGAAGTAAAGGTAGGCGAAGATACAAAGTATCTGTGGCCGGAGCTTACAAAGGTAAAGTTGCCTGAAGGCTTTGAAAAGGGAAAGGCAGCTTATGGTGAGGATGAGATCGAAGTCGCGGTTTCTAAGAATGAAGATACGGATTTGACTTTGGCGTATTTCACCGATGAGAAAGGTGAAAAGGGAGTTTTTACGTATTTGACGTGGATAAGCAGGAATTCTATCCTCATGTAAATTTAAATGCAAGATCAAGCTACACGATTTTGAAGTTAAATGATGCTGAAGAAATTCCCCAAGGCTATATCGAATCAGAATTTGAAGTAGACGGCAACAAGGTGGATGCCTGGGTTATGGAATCCGGCAAAAGCGAAGATTTTGTTTTATTGTACGTTATGAATGAAGAAGGGGAAAAAGGGTTTTACACCTACGACAAGTTAGAGGGAACGATGCAACGTTTCACCGACATGGTCGTTGAGGTAGAGGTTTTGATTGAACCGGAACCTTTGAGCGTATTCGAAAAGATTTTCTCAGATCCACTTCTTGCGACCATATTCGGAGGTCTCGGTCTTGTAACAGCAGGGTTAACTGCGGGACTAGTCAAATTAGGCAAGGGTGGCAAGTTCTAAACTGAAAGTTAAAAGATATAATATATAAGTAAAGCTGGGCTCCCGCATATGTGGGAGCCTTGTGCGTGTGCCATGCAGCGTTATGGATAAATATATTTATGACAAAATGGAAAAAAGAATTAAATGAAAATTATAGGGGTATACAAATAGTACAAACAAAATTTAAGGGGGGATTATCGTGAAAATGAAAAAAGCTGAAGATATCAAAATCTACTACGAAGATGAAACAGGGACAATTATTTTAGAAAATGAAATCGACAAGTATAACCTGTCGCAGATGTTCGAAGAGTCGCAGATATTTTGGGGCGAGCATGGTGGGTATTTTGTTCATATAGAAGATCAGTACTTGCCTCTTGAAGATTTTGTGTTGTGAAAAGCTGCTGCTGTCAGTTAAAGCTAGGAATTTACTTGGGGTCGAGGATAAACCCCTTAATCTGACATTTCAAGCTTGGCAAGAAATGACAGATTAAGTTTGTTTAGCAATAGTATGTTTCACATGACTCTATTTGGCATGCGTGTTCTTTGTTGTTAAAAGGTCTTGTTTTCCTTGGCTCGATTCCTAATTAATGATTCCGTAGGTTTCGGCTACATTTTGCACAAACAGTATTCCACGACCGGGTTGGTCCAAGTCTGTGGCATCTTTTATGCTGTCGCAGACTTTCTCTGTAATTTCTTTTTCAACCAAAATCAGCACTATTTCTTTTTCAGGCTCTATCTCGATTGAAAATATCCTGCTGGTTTCATGTATACCGGATCCACGACCATTTACTATAGTCGCACCCTTGGCGCCTACCTTTGTAGCGGCTTCTACTACTGTTTCTGCGTTGCCTTTATCGACGATGACAAAAATCGAATTATAGTCTTTCACTTCAGGATCATTCCTTTCACAGGGTTTTGTTGAATTTTTAGTTATATGGGTACCATATACTTGTATCACGGGTATTGAAAAACATATTCCATGATTAGGTTTGTGGAACTTAAGACTCGTTGAGACCGTCTCTAAAAATCTACAGCTTAGATTTCTTTTTGACAAAACCAAAATAACCTCTCGATTGCACTCGGCAAGCTCCAAAAATTTAAGCAGAGAATTTCTTACGGTGCCCTTACCCAGCAATATGGTTCCTCCCGTTATGCCGTTTTCTTTAGCAAGGGATATAACCTTGCTTCCCAGTCCAAACCGAGCAATAACTATATTTAGCACGAAATCCATGGTGTTATCATTATTCAACATTGTCAACCCCTTTTTTACGAGTTTTTATTTTAAATATCAAACCCAATATCTGAAGAGTTATTATAGGCATCAACGCTACCATTGCAATCATGCCAAAGCCATCTATCAAAAGATCTGCTCCGGGATATGCATCTGCAGCTCCATTTGTAAATGCCAGGATAAATGTGGCGGTCATAGGTCCTGTAGCTACTCCCCCGGCGTCAAAAGCGATACCAACAAAGAGTTTAGGCACTATGAAAGTAAGAGCTAAGGAGATGATGTATCCTGGAAGTATGTAATGCCAAAGCTGGACAGAGGGCATCACTATCCTTATCATTGACAAAGCCACTGCAAACCCTACTCCTATAGAGAGGGCGGTTAAAACCGAAGGGCGTTTTACATAACCGGCTGTAACCTCCTCGATCTGATGAGTGAGCACGTAAACTGCCGGTTCAGCCAAAATGGTTACCACCCCAAGAACAAAGCCTGTTGCGACGAGAAAAAAGCTTGTATCAAATTTCGTCAAAGAGCGGCCGATCAGTCCGCCTACACTCATAAAGCCTGCATTTACACCAAGAAAAAACATTGATAAACCTAAAAACGAGTATATAAATCCAAAGGACATACGCTTAAAATCCCGTTTGTGTATTACAGAAGTGAAAATAGCCAGAGTTAGAAAGATTACTGCCAAAGGCAAAAAAGCGATAGCACTTTCCTTAATGGATTCAGGTATCAGATTTAAAAAAGACCTAAAAGGTGATAAAACGGGAGGCGCTGTCGGGGTAGCACTGCCCGAAAAGTCATCTTGTCGGCTTGCCAAGCTCAGTACCATAACAGATATTATAGCACCAACCGATGTGATGGAGACAAGGCCAAAACTATCTTTTTCGGATGCTTTACTGTCTTTTTTCATGGAGGTGATTCCTAAAGACAAGGACAAAATAAAAGGCACTGCCAGTACGCCTGTGGTAGCACCGGAAGTGTCAAATGCAATCGCCAAAAATTCCGGAGGGGTAAAAATGCTCAATACGAAAACAAATAGATAAGCAATGTTCAAAATAATATATAGGGGCACATCAAAAAGTATCCTGATAAAGCCTAAAACCATCATCAATGCGATGCCTAAAGAAACCACCACCATAATCGTCATGCTGGATATTTGACTGTTGGTTATTGCATCTATTTCATGGGCTAGAATAAGCAGCCCAGGTTCCGCAAAAGAGATAAAAAAGCCCAGTATCAAGCCTGAAGCTACCACAATCCAGAGCTTGTTCTTTTTAGTTATGCTATGGCCCAGGACGGACCCAAGAGGGGTTATGCCTAAATCCACGCCAATTAAGAAGAAGGTAAGACCCAATACTACTAATGCCGCGCCAACAATAAACATCGCAAGCAGGTTGGAGCCTAGAGGCACCAAAGTGAAATTTAGTAGGATAACAAGGATGACGACCGGCATTACTGCAATTAGCGTATCCTTTAATTTTTCGGTAAAAATATTCAAATAAGATCACGTCCTTTCGCAATCAGCATTCAGCATCAAAAGGCTGAGCAGGCTGATTACAGAGTCTACTTGGATCCACCGCCTAACAAGTATTATTAACTGATTATTGATCAAAAATAATAAGCAATTTCTTTAGTTCCTTCCCTAAATTATATCAGCTATTTGTTTGACATTCCACCGTATGTTTTATATCATTAATTAGATGTAAATAATAACAGAAGGCACATGTGAATGAATCCAATAAAAATCTTTAAGAGCGCACTAGTTTTTTCTTTGGTTCTTTTGATAATCTCAAGTTCTGTTTCAGCCCAAGAGGCAAGCATAAAAATCACCACACATCCCCGGCAAATCGAAAAAGGGGATGTTTTCAGCGTGGTTATTTCAGTCGAATCCTCAGGTGAATCAATAGGCACGGTAATCGCCGCATTATCTTATGATGCCCGGATAATGGAGTACGATGCAGGTGGCGGAAACGCCATTATGATATCCGGTGGCAAGGGGGGGATATCCGACTATAACACAGGAGGAGCAAATACTGTTGTATACGAGCTTTCATTTGTGGCAAAGTCTGCGGGAACCGGAAGGTTTTCAGTGGATCAAAGCGAAATAATCGGTGGCGAGGCGGGGATATCTCTTGGAAACCCATCTGGGGGCATTAATATATCGGTTAAGAAGCCGGAGGAAGAACCCATAGTGGAAGCTCCAAAAATAGACCCGGAGGAAGACCCTGTTAAAATAACTATAGGTGATAAGGACTATTATATATTAAGAGACATATCAGGGGCGGCGTTGCCGGAAGGCTTTGAAAAAACAGATTTCAAGTACAAGTCACATAAGGTGGCGGCGGCAGTAAGCAAAGCAAAAGACATAATAATAATATATATAATGAATGAAAAAATGGAATCGGCATTTTATCTTTACGATGAGGATGATGGCGCTTTTTATCCTTATGTCAGACTCCAAACGGATCACAGCCATATGATCCTGCCCATAGATATTGAAGTCGAAGGGTTTGAGAAAATTGACTTTCTTGGGTTAGATGCAACCGTTGAAGTTTTGGCAAGTACCGACGGAACAAGCGATTTTTATCTTGTAAAGGCAGTAAGCTCTGATGGTGAAAAAGGCTATTATCTTTATGATCTACAAGAGAGCACCCTGCAAAGGGTAAAGGTCAACGGAAACGAAGCTATTTTTACTGATGAGGTCAAAGGCTTGTCGGTTTTGGTGGAGGACGATAGTGTAAGAAACGCATTTTTTATATTGGCGTCGGTCTGTGGACTCCTTGGAATGGGCTGGGCAGCTCTGAGAAGAAAAGCCTGATCCGCGTGTAAAGTTATTTACATATCTTTCTTGAGATGGTACTATTATAAGGGAATATTTTCATATTAAATAAGTCGGTAATCAATCGAAGGATTTTTGGAGTGATGCATATATGACCAGACAACTGAAAATGCTTATACTTGTGTGGATGGACGCATTTTTAATAAGCATTTCCTTTTACGCCGCGTTGGCACTGAGGTTTGACAACGTTATACCCGCCATTTACATGGAAAGCCTCAGACAGAACATATTATTTTTTGTTTTTATAAAGCTAATGGTATTTGTTGTGGGCAAGATGTATCATAGCCTTTGGAAATACGCAAGTATTTCGGAACTTGTTCAAATAATGTTTACCATTTTATTTGCAAACCTATTGGTAGTGTCGTTTGCTTATCTCGCCGGAGATATAAACAACGTGATATTTCCCAGAAGCGTCTATGTTATAGCAGCCATACTCGACATATTCCTTATTGGAGGAGTACGGGTGGGCTATAGAGCTCTTCCGGCCAAGCTTAACAAATACAAAGGCTGGGGAATGAAAAAGCGCGTTATGATAATCGGCGCTGGAGATGCAGGGGCGATGCTGGTTAAGGAAATCAACAACCATAGCGCATTAAACAGCAAGATAGTCGTCTTCGTAGATGATGATTCCACCAAGGTCGGCCTCAGAATCGGCGGCGCGCCGGTAGCAGGCACTACTGAAGAAGTGCCTAAAATCGTAAAGAAATACGGAGTAGACGAAATAATAATAGCCATACCTTCAGCAGGCAAGGCCCAGATACAAGATATCGTCGCCAAGTGCAAAAAGACCAAGGCGAAGCTTAAGATCCTTCCCGGTATTTATGAGATAATCGGGGGAAAGGTCAAGATCAGTCAAGTCAGGGATGTACAGATAGAGGATCTATTGGGCAGAGAGCAGATCAAGCTTGATACCAATGAGATTCGAAATTTCATAAAATACAAGACCGTGATGGTCACAGGTGCCGGTGGATCGATAGGATCGGAGCTATGCCGTCAAATCCTGCATTTTCAGCCTTCCGAGCTGATACTTGTGGAGATATATGAAAATAGCGTCTACGACCTGCAGACCTGCAAAACGAGCTTAACAGAAAGTATGAAGGCTTGAATTTGAGGGTAATAATAGCTTCTGTAAGAGATAGAGACAGGATGGAAGAAATCATAGGCACCCATAGGCCGGATGTAATATTCCATGCAGCGGCCCACAAGCACGTTCCGCTGATGGAGAGCAATCCCAAAGAGGCTGTCAAAAACAACGTATTTGGAACCTTGAACGTCGCTCAGATGGCAGACAAGTTTGGCGTTTCAAAATTTGTCCTCATTTCCACCGACAAGGCAGTAAACCCTACAAATATAATGGGAGCTACTAAAAGACTTTGTGAGATGATAGTCCAGTCAATAGACAAAGAAAGCAAGACGGAATTTGCGGCGGTCAGGTTTGGAAATGTCCTTGGAAGCAACGGAAGCGTAATTCCTCTGTTTAAAAAGCAGATTGCCCAAGGAGGACCGGTGACCCTTACTCACGAGGATATAATAAGATACTTCATGAGCATACCGGAAGCCACCCAGCTTGTATTGCAGGCAGGGGCAATGGCAAAGGGCGGCGAGATTTTCATTCTCGATATGGGAGAGCCCGTCAAGATTATAGACCTTGCAAAAGACCTAATAAGGCTTTCGGGATTTGAGCCTGACGTGGACATAGCGATAAAAATCACCGGATTAAGGCCGGGAGAGAAGCTCTATGAGGAACTTCTGCTAGACGAAGAGGGCGTCAGCAAGACGGTGCACGAGAAGATTTTTGTGGGCAAGCCTATCTTTACCGATTACGAAAAAATCCTAAAGCACATAAATACCTTGGATGAAGGAATAAGAACTCCAAATGCCAATTTAAAGCATATAATGGGGAGGATCGTTAAGACTTACAAGGTGTATGAAGAGGAAAGCGTAAGAGCTGATGCTCAGAAAAATGAAAATATGGAAATAGGAAATTGATACTATCCGGCACATTGCGTGCCGGATTTTTAATGCTAAAAACACGCTAAAAAATAACTTGTAAGGGGACTTAAAATTAAATATAATGAGTGTGACATAATTTCAGCGGATTTAAGAGGGGTGCAGGAATGGAGGGTAAGGATTGACCAAAAATAAAAAGTTGGAAGAATTTTTAAGCCTGGTCGACAGGTATGATTTTTTCGACAAGCTATACGACAATATCAGGTTGATAGATCCTGAGAAGAAAAAAATTATATACTGCCTAAACGACCAGCTCTTCGAAGAAGAAGGAAGCTGTTATGATTTTTGGGGTGATTCCAAGATGTGCTCTGACTGCGTTTCTATGAGAGCCTTTAAAAACGAAGACACCTTCGTCAAGATAAAGTATACGCGATCGAGCGTATATTTAGTTACCGCTCTTCCCGTCCAAATAAAGAAAAAGAAGCTGATTCTGGAGATGATAAAGGATATTACAAACACGATCACTATTGAGGGCCAGATCAACGAAAAGAGCAGGACCCAAATGAAAAATATAGCCGAGAGCCTTCAAAACATGGTGGTAAGAGATGGTCTTACAGATCTTTTCAACAGAAGATATATAGATATGAATATGCCAATAGCACTGGAAAAAGCAAAGAATGCGGGAGCTAGGCTCACACTTATTATGACAGATATCGACGATTTCAAGGAAGTCAACGACACTTACGGACATACAGTTGGGGACGAGGTTATAAAAGCCTTTGCAGAGATAATTACAAGATCCATACGAAAGGATTTTGACTGGGCAGCAAGATACGGCGGAGAGGAATTTTTAATATGCCTGCCGGACAGCGATGGAGACAAGGCCAGGATAGTTGCGGAAAGGATAAGAAGAACCCTTTCAGAAAAAGAGTTCGTATCAGAAGGAGAGAGCTTTTTCGTAACGGCTAGCTTTGGCCTGTGCACGGTGGCCCCAAGCTCTGAAAAGGAGTACCTGGAGGTAATAGATTGCGCTGACAGAAGGCTGATGGATGCAAAAAACGAAGGTAAGGACAAAGTTAATTGAAATAAATTATCAATTAGAAGGGAAAGTGCTAAAAAATATGTTTTGAATGCGCTATTGAGTGTATAAATAGACTAAACATATAAGAATACATTAAGAATTTTAGCGTTGACAAATGGAACGGGCTAAAATATAATGAATTCAATTAAATGCAGTAAATTTATTGAAAAAGGTAAACTTGACGAAAGTCAAGGACACAAAGTATGAAGTCTAAGGCAAATTGCTATGACGGTTCGGCTGCCAAATATTTTATTTTGGCAGCTTTTTTATTTACTCATTTTATAAATGAGAGGGGGATGCAATATGAAAAGAACAAGATTTACAAGGACACTGTCCATGCTTTTGGTAGTCATGATGATGATGACGATGATGCCGGCAAGTGTCGGGACAGCGGGAAGCAATGGTGATAATGAGGTATTATCACAAGCGGTACAAAAGGTGACATTGACAATTAGAAAAAACGATGACGGATATGTTTTGGTCAACGGAGTTAGAGCCAATCACGGACAGGCAATCGAGCTGGTCAAGGGTTCCGATGTAACCTTGCAGGCTGTAGCTGTTAATCCAAGGAAGACATTTAGGGACTGGGTAAGCAACAATAAACAAATAGATAAATCAGCAACTAACCCAATCACTTTTAAAATTAATAACAATACTTGGATAAACACTAAGTTTGGGTTTGGTGATGACACCACATTTTATACGGTAATATTTAATCCGGGAGACCATGGATCCTTAACAGATGATTTTTATGCAGTTCAGGAAGTAGAACATGGATACGGTGCAGTGGATCCTGGGATTACTGCTGACACAGGCTATAACTTTGATGGCTGGGACAAAGATTTTTCAAATGTACAAATGGATATGACGGTCACAGCCCAGTACAGCATAAAGCAGCATACCGTGACATTTGATCCGGGATCGGGGTCATTTACCGATGACAGAGAAACCATCACCCAGATGGTAAATCATGGAGGAACTGCCGTGACACCTGATGACAACGAGGTGATAGCGCCAGCTGGACACTCTTTCAATGGGGAGTGGAGCCCATCAGATTTAGGCAACATCACAAGCGATAAGACATTTACTGCCCAGTTTGATAAAAATCAATATACAGTAAGCTTTGATGCAGATGGAGGCACACCAGAGCCTGATGATCAAACACTTGATTTTGGGAGTCTGGTTTCAGAACCGTCAGATCCTGCTAAAACGGGATATAGCTTTGATGGATGGTACAACGGAGAAGCTGCATGGGACTTTGAAGCTGACAGGGTGCCTGCAGAGGACGTAACATTAACGGCTAAGTGGAGCAGCTCAACAGATACCGGATACAAGGTAGAACACTACCTTGAAGACTTAGGCGGCGGGTTTGATCTTCAGGAAACTGAAAATCTAACAGGGACGACCGGTGAAACAGCAAATGCTACAGAAAAGACCTACACTGGATTTATCCACGACGGGTCAGCTCCAGGGAGCGTCCCAAGCGGTACGATAACAGCAGACGGCAGCTTGGTTTTAAGACTTTACTACAACAGAAATCAGTACACAATTGATTTTGATGCTGATGGAGGAGCGCCGGAGCCTGATGACCAAATTCTAAAATTCGGAAGCCTGGTTTCTGAACCGACGGATCCTGTAAAAGCAGGATATAGCTTTGATGGATGGTACAACGGAGAAGATGCATGGGACTTTGAAACTGACAGGGTACCTGCCGGAAATACCACGCTAACGGCAAAATGGAGTTCCGGAACAGATACAGGTTACACAGTGGAACATTACTTGGCAGATTTGGACGGAGAAGGATTCACCTTGCATGAAACTGAAGATCTCACAGGGACTACAGGGGAAAATGCACAAGCTGATCCCAAAACATACACAGGTTTTACCTTCAACTCTGAAATTGATGGAACTTTGGAAAGCGGGACAATCGCAGCGGATGGAAGCTTGGTCCTTAAGCTTTATTATGATAGAGACTTGATTCCGGTTACTTTCTTACCGGGTGACAACGGCACACTGATAAATTCGGGGATTGCCAGTCAGATGGTACCATATGAGGGTACCGCCCAAGATCCTGGAATATCAGCCCACCAAGGATATACTTTCCTGGGTTGGACAAAATTGCAGTCGGTACAGATGACGGCGCTGATGATTCAGCCATTAAGCGACAACGGATTTACGGCAAATGATTTGACTAACATAACTGAGGCTACTGTCTTTGTAGCAGCTTACTCAACAAATAGCTATACAGTAAGCTTTGATGCAGATGGAGGCACACCGGAGCCTGTTGATCAAGCACTTGATTTTGGCAGCTTGGTTTCAAAACCGGAAAATCCCGTTAAGACAGGTTACACTTTTGACGGATGGTACAACGGAGAAGATTTGTGGGATTTTGAAACAGATAGAGTGGCAGCAGAGGATATAACGCTTACCGCAAGATATAGCTTAATCGAATATACAGTAACATTTGATCCGGGAGAAAACGGAGCTCTTGAAAATGAAGAGCTGGCAACACAATTGATAGCTCATGGATCGGGAGCGAGCGATCCGGGAGTCGTTGCAAATGGAGGATATACATTTACCGGATGGGACGGAACATTTGATAATATCACAGGCAACTTGACTCTGACGGCGATTTATGAAGCTCAGATATTAGTTGTCACAATAACTGAGAGCATAGGAGGCACCACTACTGTAAGAACTGTGACATTTAACTATGGAGATACGGTTACTGCAGAAAATCTAGGGATAGAAGATATAGACGGTTATACATATGAAGTAGATATTGATCTTCCCTTTGACATCACAGAAGACTCAGCAATCAGCGTAGACTATACCCTTGCATCTGCACCGGTTGCACCGGAGCCTGAAACACCAGCGGCTCCTGAAGGACCAGCAGATACTGAAGTACCAGCAGATACTGAGGAGCCGGCAGACACTGAAGAGCCAACGGATCCAGAAGGGGCAGACACAGCGACGCCAGCCCCTGTGGCAACCATCGCTCCGGTAACTGCTGCACCTGCTGCACCTGCTGCACCTGCTGCTCCCGAGGGCGCAGATGCAGAAGTAGTTTTGGATGATGAAGTAATACCAGAAGCTTCAGAGGAACCGGAAGACATAGTTGTAATTGACCAAGAAGAAGTTCCTCAGGCAGCAACAGATTCCGGAATGAACCTGTGGTGGTTGCTGCTGCTGCTGTTGCCATTCTTGTTCTTCCTGCTTTGGAGAAACAGGGTCATACCCATACTAGAAGGCGTAAAACCAAACGGTGATGGAACCTACACTGTAACCTGGGGTTACAACAACAGAAAAATAAAGAACGTTAAGTTTGATAAAGAAGATTCTGAAATCAATGTACTGGCTGGAAATATCCTAAGAGGAGAAGAGCCTCCGGTAGAATTTGAAAAAGGAAGACACGAAAATGTATTTAAAACAGTAGTCAACAAGGATGCCAAGGTTGAGTGGAACATCAAAAGAAAGAAAGCATTCGCAGATGTTTTAGAACAACTTAAAAAGTCTAATTGACGAATATTAAAAAGCAGGAAGGATGAAAATCCTTCCTGCTTTTTGTCTTAAATCTGAGCTTTTTTCAGCCTCAAAGAATTGTGTACTACGTTCAAGGAACTCAATGCCATAGCTGACGCGCCAAGCATGGGATGAAGCAGGCCCAACATGGCGACAGGTATGAATAATGCGTTGTAAATCCATGCCCAGAAGTAGTTTTCCTTAATTTTTCTAAAGATAGCCTTGGATAGCTTGATGGCGGAAACAATGCTGGTAAGCTCTCCTCTGACCAAGGTGACATCTGCAGCCTCGATGGCTATATCGGTACCTGTGCCTATAGCTATTCCTACATTGGACTGCTTTAACGCGGGAGCGTCATTGATTCCATCGCCGACCATTGCTACATTTGCGTATTCATCCTGAAGCCTTCTGACTTCGTCTACCTTGCCATCTGGCAATACTTCGCTGATGACATGGCTTATTCCTACCTTTTTGCCGATTGCTTCAGCTGTTCTTTTGTTGTCTCCAGTGATCATTGCTGTCTTTATTCCCATTTTTTCGAGCTGTTTTATGGCAAGGGCGGAATCCTCCTTGATTGGATCGGCAACTGCGATGATTCCAGCCAGATTTTTTTCAACAGCAACTATCATCGCTGTCTTGGCTTCTTCTTCAAGGCGGATTAAATCATCTTCGAAATTATCAAAGGATACGCCCTCTTCGGTCATGAGCTTTCTGTTTCCAATCAAGACTGCCTTGCCGTCAACAGATCCTTTTACGCCTCTTCCAACCAAAGCTTCGAAACCCAGTATGTCTTCTAGCTCGACATTGTTTTCTTTGGCTTTTTCAACAATGGCAAAGGCAAGTGGATGCTCCGAACCATTTTCCAATGAGGCGGCGTACTTTAGCAGTGAGCTTTCGTTTACTGTTTTGTCGGTTATTATATCTGTAACTTCAGGCTTGCCCTTGGTTATGGTGCCTGTTTTGTCAAATGCTATCAGTTTGGTATCCTTTATGGTCTGTATCGCTTCTCCGTTTCTAATTAGGATGCCTCTTTCAGCCCCCATGCCACTGCCAACCATCAATGCTGTAGGGGTTCCAAGGCCCAAGGCGCAAGGACAAGATATTACAAGAACCGCAGTTGCTGTTATAAAGGATAGAGTAAGTGGAGTCAGGTCCGGATTTACCCAGGGCAAGAACCTTGCGCCCCAGCGTATGATACCGAGGTGAAACTCCGGAAATACATTGAATGAAATAAATGTGCCTATGGTTATTATTATGATGGCAGGAACAAAGTACCCGGTTATCCTGTCGGCAAATTCCTGGATTGGAACCTTCGAGCCTTGGCACTCTTCCATCATTTTTATAACCTGAGACAAGAATGTGTCCTTGCCGATTTTTGTGACGCGTACCTTTAAGAGTCCTTGCTTGTTGATCGTAGCTCCGATTACTTCGTCATCAACGCTGCGTTTAACAGGCATTGATTCACCGGTAGCCATGGATTCGTCTATCGTGCTGTAGCCATCGACGACGATGCCGTCGGTAGGGATCTTCTCGCCCGGCCTGACGACCATTACATCACCGATCTGAAGTTCCTTGACGGGAACTTCCACCTCTGCTCCCTCAACAATGATCTTGGCTGTCTTGGCACCCATCTGGATGAGCTTTTTGATTGCTTGGGACGCCCTGCCTTTGGCTCTTACCTCAAGGTACTTGCCGATCAAGTGGAATGTCATTATAGTTGTAGCCATCTCGATAAATGTCTGAATAGGGAAGAAAAATCCCAAAAGCCCGATAAGATAGGGTGGGAGCGAACCCAAGGAAACAAGAACATCCATATTGGGGCTCTTGTTTTTAAGCGCTTTCCAGCTTCCTATGTGAACGTGGAGCCCTGTTCCGAATATTATAGGAAATCCTAAAACAACTGTTATCGGAAGATAACCGGGTATTGGGGTTATGAACATGTGTATTATCATAAGACCCATTATCAGGCTGGTTAAAAACACAGATATCTTCAAGGTCTTTTCTGTTTTCTTGATTTTTATCTCATCTTCATCGATGCCTTCGGCTGCATCCTCTTCCAAGAAAGCCTTATAGCCTATGCTGCTTACAGCCTTTTGGATATCCATCAATCTCAGCTTTGAAGGATCGTAGGATACTGTAGCCTTCTCTGATGCGAAATTGACTGAAACGTTCTGTGACCCTACCAGGTCGGCAAGGGTTTTTTCGATGTTTCCGGCACATGTGGTACAGGACATGCCTTCGATCTTTAAAACGACTTTTTCAAGTCTTTTTTCATCTGTTGCTTCGGGTATTGCTTTAAAACCCAACTCGTCGACTGCTTTGTGTATAGCCTCGATATTGATTGTGGATTCATCATATTCCACTTGGGCCTTTTCTGTGGCAATGCTGACGTTTGCCTTCTGGATTCCTTTCAAGCTTCGTAATTTCTTCTCGACGTTTGCTGCGCAGCTGCTACAGGACATGCCGTCTATTTTAAAAGAAGTTTTTTGTTTAGCCATTGTTTTCTCCTCTCGAGCTTCTTAGTATAACACACCCCATATGGGAGGGGGTAAGGTAATTATAACATAGTAAGCAGATATGTCAATAGGGAAAGATTACTGATCAGCTTCTTTTCTCGAGAAGCTTATCGTGGAGCAGGTCTATTCCAAAAGCTCCTATTGGAGCCGTGACCATAATGGATAAGACGGCAACTGCGAGTATGGTATCACCGGAAGGAACCCCCATGGACAGGGGGACGGCGCCTATGGCAGCCTGTACGGTGGCCTTTGGCAGATATGCGATGGAACAAAACATCCGTTCCTTTGCCACGATAGGAGTCTTAAAGAGGGAAATCAGTACCCCTAAAACTCTGCCGCCGAGCCCAGCAAAAATCAGCAGCACTGCAAAGAAGCCTGCTTTTGGTATCAGAGTAATATCTACAGCAGCTCCTACCAGCACGAAAAGAAGTATTTCAGCGCCTACCCATATTTTTGAGAATTTACCCATCAATCTTTTTGCCAGGATATCGTATAGCTTAAGGATGGTCCCTCCCAATGCCATAACTGCTATCAGCCCTGACATGGGGAAATATGGCTCTAAAAACTGTTCAAAGGAGACAAATAAAAAGGATACGCTCAAAATGATCAGAACTTTTATGGTGTCCCTAACATGCAAGATCTTAAAGATTCTCACCAATAAAGCTCCTACGGCTATGCCCAGGACTACTCCGGAGATAATCGATACCGGAACGCTAAAAAGGCTGCCTGTGTTAAAGCCTTCTCCTTGATTCATTCCTAAAAAGGCAGTAAAAAGGACGATAACGTAAATGTCATCTACGGAAGCTCCTGCCAAGATCAGCTGAGGTATGCTGTTTTTCTTGCCGTAGCCGGATTCCATGAGATAAAGCATCCGTGGAACTATTACCGCAGGAGAAACTGCTGCTAGAACCGTACCTAAAATTGCGGACTCTCCCAAGGTCAGCCCCAATAATGGGGGGCCTAATAAAATAATTGCGATAATTTCCAAGGTAGCAGGTATGAAGCACATCAAAGCTGCGGGACGCCCCACCTGTTTCAGGTCTTCAAGATCCAGGCTGAGTCCTGCTCTTGCCAGTATTACTATCAAGGCAATCTTTCGAAGATCCGAGGATATCATGAGGATTTCGGGGGCAATCAAGTCCATAACATAGGGGCCAAGGACTATTCCTGTTATTATCATAGCCAAGAGTCCCGGGATTTTAATGCGGTTAAAGATGCCGCTGAGGGCAAATCCTATTATAAGTATTAGTGAGAGGCTGAAAAGCATCGGAGGAAGCTCCTTTCTTTAAGTAGCAAGTTTTAAGTTTTCTTATATCTTATATCTTATATCTTATATCTTATATCTTATAACTTACAACTCTATACCGCAAGGTTTGCAGAGGCATGTTTAATCATGTTTTTTTGAAAATATTTGTCCTTTTATTGAAACGATTCAAATAAGTCGGTATAATGATTATGATAGCTGATCTTTGTTAGGTGAGGCTACTGCATGGAAATACGCCCCTACCCGGAAACATCGAGAGATGCCAATGGGTCAACAGGCTTTATCGGGTTAAGGTATAGCTTAACGGGGCTGGGTAATCCTAAGCCATGCAGTGCTAAAACTCAACGAGTAAAAGACAGTCTTTATTGGTGATGCCAAAAAAGTCTTTTACTCATAAAAGGCTTTTTTATTTTTATATCGAAAGGTGGTGAGGGTCTTGGATCCTGACAGTTATTTGATTACCGAAAGACAAAATTTAATAATAAGGAGCTATGATCCTTGCCGAGGCGTATTTTCATAGCTCCATGGGAGGTTAGTGAAATGTACGAAAAACTATTTGATTTAATCAACCAGGGAAAGTTCACGGCAGCTAGAAACGAAATCGTTGAAATGAACGTGGTTGATATAGCACAATTCCTGGAAGAGTTGCCTGTTGAAAAGCTATTGGTGATATTTAGGCTGCTGCCAAAGGAAATCGTAGCCGACGTTTTTTCTTATATGCCGATAGAGGACAAACAGCATATAATCGAGGCTATAACTGACAAAGAAATCAGGCATATTATCGACGAGCTTTTCCTTGATGATACTGTCGATATGGTAGAGGAGATGCCTGCCAACGTAGTTAAGAAGGTGTTGAAAAACACCACCAAGGAAGAACGAGATCTAATAAACAGGTTTCTGAAATATCCCGAATATTCTGCAGGAAGCATGATGACCATCGAGTACGTGGACTTGAAGGAAGACATGAGCGTAGCGGAGGCGCTTGAGCATATTAAGCGCACGGGGGTGGACAAGGAGACGATAAACACCTGCTACGTAATAGACAAGGGCAGGAAGCTCCAAGGGATAGTTTCTTTGAGACGTCTTATATTGAGCGACTCCAACAAAAAGATCAAAGACATAATGAATACCAAGATAATATCCATACCGACCCATTTAGACCAGGAAGACACCGCGATGCTTTTTAAAAAGTACGATTTGACTGCAATGCCTGTAGTTGATACTGAAAGCAGGCTTGTGGGCATCATAACCATAGATGACGTAGTAGATATCATCGAACAGGAAAATACCGAGGATTTCCAAAAGATGGCGGCAATGGAGCCATCGGACGAAGAGTATCTGAAATCCGGAATTTTCAACTTGGCGAAAAAAAGAATAGCGTGGCTTTTGATTCTTATGATTTCGGCGACTTTTACAGGAGCAATAATAAGAAGCTACGAGGACATACTTCAATCAGTTGTCATACTGGCGGCATTTATTCCACGTCTTATGGATACAGGCGGTAATGCGGGATCCCAATCGGCAACTTTGGTAATAAGGGGTCTAGCCTTAGAGGAAATAAAGCTTAAGGATACCCTGAAGGTACTGGGCAAAGAATTCAAGGTCAGTCTCGTGGTGGGCGTGGCGTTGGCTTCGGTCAACTTTATAATGATATACTTCTTTGAGCGAACAGATATACGCATAGCATTCACCGTGTGCATCAGCCTGTTCTTGACTGTAGTATTGGCCAAGGTGGTAGGCGGCACATTGCCGATAATAGCAAAGAAAATGAAGCTTGACCCTGCGATAATGGCCGGTCCATTGATTACCACAATAGTGGATGCCGTGGCCCTTATGGCGTTTTTCTCACTTTCATCATGGATACTTGGAATTTAACATGAAAAAGCACCGATTTATAAAAATCGGTGCTTTTATTGCGACTTATTCAGTCCAAGCAGCTACTTTGTCCGGGTTTGCATCAACCCAAGCCCTTGCAGCATCTTCTGCACGTGTGCCGTCGGCTATCATGACCATAACTTCAGCCATGTCATCCGGGGTCCAGGCAAAGTTTGATATTATCTTAAATGCTTCGGGATTGTCTGCTTCGAATCCTTCTCTTACAAGAGTGTGGATCTGCTCCTCTCCACCGAAGATTCCTTGAGGATCTTCGAGGTATTTAAGGTCCCATCTTGCAAACTTCCAGTGAGGGGTCCATCCGGTAACGATCACTTCTTCGTCGTTGTCAATTGCATCGGCAAGAGTGGCTGTCATTGAAGCGTCGCTTCCCTCAACCAGCTCATAGTCAAGTCCGTAAGAGTCGATCACTGTTAGCGTCGCTTGCATCAATCCGGCGCCAGGCTCGATTCCTGTGATGATTCCGTCAGCATAATTAGTATCAACAAGATCTTCTATGCTGTTTACAGGAGCGTCAGCAGGCACTACCAGCCCAATCAATGTTCCGGTTAGGTTTGGACCAAGGTCAATTAGGTCGTCTCCGTATTGGACCATGTAATCAGCCTGAGTGGTTGGAAGCCAGGCTGCCACCATTGCGTCGAAGTCACCTTGAGCAACTCCTTGATACATCAAAGATGCGCTGACATCGGTGATGTTAACATCAAAACCTTCATCTTCAAGCACGGTTTTTAAAACATTCGTGCTCGCTATTTCAGAGTCCCAAGCTACGTATCCGAGTTCAATTGATGACGAATCGTCGGAGCCTGTTCCACAAGCCATTGTGAATACTGATAATGCTACCAGCAAAAATACTACAATACTTCTTTTAATCATAAAATCTCTCCCTTTTCATTTTTTATATATAAGCCAAAAGGCTGATATAGCTGTCCAACTTCCCACTTACTTAGATACGCTTTGGGTAAGCTTATCAAGAACCATGGCAAGTATTACCACTGCCAGTCCGCCTTCAAAAGCGGTGCCTATCCATAGCCTTTGTATTCCCAGCCACACCTCTCGACCAAGGCCACCGGCGCCGATCATAGCCGATATGACTACCATGGACAACGACAGCATTATAGTCTGGTTGATTCCAGCCATTATGGTCTTCATGGCCAAAGGAATCTGAACCTTTGTGAGCTTCTGCATGGATGTGGATCCGAATGCATCCGCAGCTTCAACAAGATCTTCAGGAACCTGCTGGATTCCCAGGGTGGTAAGCCTAATGGATGGGGGTATCGCGAAAATGACAGTTGCAAAAAGCCCCGGGACCTTGCCCATACCGAAAAAGGATATGGCGGGTATCAAGTAAACAAATGCCGGCATTGTCTGCATAAGGTCCAAGATTGGCATCACAAGCCGCCTTATCTTCTGCTTCTTGGCTGAGAGTATGCCGATAGGCACCCCGAATATTATGGAAACAAATGTAGCTGTCAAGACCATCGACAAGGTTGACATAGCCGCTTCCCAAAGCTCCATGTTGTATATCAAATACAGGCCGATAAGTGAAAACAATGCTACTGATCTGCCGGCAAGCTTAAAGGCCAGTGCGGCTATTGCGATTATAAAGATCAAAGCCGGTATGAACAGAAGCAGTCCCTCGAGGCCGTTTAAAAACGCTCCCAGGCCAGAGGATATGCCTCTGAAGACAAAGCGGAAATTATCCGTCAAGAAGTTGATGAAAGCTTCAATTACGTCTCCTATGGGTATTTTAGCTAGCATCTTCTCCACCTCCTCTTACAAGTCCGCTTATGACAGAACCTCTTATTATGATTCCCTTCAGAGTATTCTCCTCGTCCACGACCGCTACGGGAACCCTGGACTCTGCTATTAAATGAAATATATTGGTAAGCTTGGTATCGGGGGAAACGGTCGGGATGTCTTTATGTATTGCTGGTTCGATACTTGACTCGCCTTTTTTAACCAGCTCGGACAGATCATCGGCTACCACATAGCCAATGAGCCTGCGGCTTCTGTCCACCACGAACAGGTTGGAAACACTTTCTTTTTCCATTTTCCTAAGACCGACCCTGCATCCGTCTTTTTTATAGTCTATCGTTATTGGCTTTATCATGATATCTTCTGCCGTAAGGACCTTGCTTACATCCACATCCTCTACGAACCGGGCAACGTATGCGTTGTTAGGGTTGTTAAGGATATCTTCCGGTGTTCCCACCTGAACGATGGCTCCATCCTTCATGAGGGCTATTCTGTCCCCGATTTTCAAAGCCTCGTCAAGGTCATGGGTTATGAATACGATAGTCTTGTTCATTTTATTTTGTAAATCCAAAAGCTCGTCTTGCATCTCTTTTCTTATAAGAGGGTCCAGAGCGCTGAAAGCCTCATCCATAAGAAGGATGTCAGGATCAACAGCCAATGCTCTAGCCAGGCCTACCCGCTGCTGCATTCCTCCGCTAAGCTCGTTAGGGTAGCTGTCGTACCATCCTTTTAGACCTACAAGATCTAACGATTCTCTGGCCTTTTTAATTTGGGTATCAACGTCCACCCCCTGTATTTCAAGGCCGTACTGTACATTTTCTTGTATGGTCCTGTTGGGCAGGAGGGCGAATTTTTGAAAAACCATTCCCATTTTCTTTCTTCTGAGCATAGTAAGCTCATCCTTGTTCATTTTTGTTATGTCCTCACCGTCTATGAGGATGCTGCCTGATGTTACATCTATCAGCCTGTTTATGCATCTTATTAGGGTGGACTTGCCGCTTCCTGAAAGTCCCATAACTACGAAGATTTCACCTTCGTTGACTTCAAAGGACGCGTCATTTATACCCACTACGTGTTTTGTCTTTTCTAATATTTCGTCTTTATTTTTTCCCTGATTAAGCATCTCGAGAGCTGTTTTGGGGTTGTTTCCAAAAATCTTGACCACGTGCTGGAAACTGATTTTTTTTGCCATTTATTTCGCTCCTTTCTACTGCGGGACGGCACCCGAAGTAAAGGTTTTATTGTATGAAGGAAGCTTAAAAATACGCTCCCGATTA
Organism: uncultured Eubacteriaceae bacterium; assembly: GCA_964582705.1. Taxonomy (GTDB): domain Bacteria; phylum Bacillota; class Clostridia; order Eubacteriales; family Alkalibacteraceae; genus Alkalibacter. Next base: position 28,957 of record CAZOTE010000005.1, read on the forward strand.
ATAATGGTATCACAGTATATTAAGTAGTGTCAAATTTGAAAGCTTTGCATATCAAGGCTTACGCCGATTTGAGCCATGAAAATGTTAGATTTCAGAGCGGTGATTTTGTAAAAATAATACTATAAAAATGAATAAATATACAGAGCGTATTTTTTATATGCACTGGAAGGAAGGATAAAAATATGGTTTCGATTTACTGGGAACAGGGGGTTTAAGAGATGCGCAGTGATATAAGGGGCTACGCTCTTATATGCATTAAAATGCATATAAGAAAAATATGCAAAAGAGATTGATGACTGATGATGTTTGCAAAAAAAATAAATACTAAAATTAATCGGTTCAAGCCGTTTGTTCATCGCCAAGGCGGGGGAGGAGGCGAATTTGGCGATGGCTATGTTGACAACATATTATAGGAAAGATAAAATTATAATGTATTTTTCGTAGTTTTTTCAAAATCAAAACAAAAATCGTTTCAATACTGGAGGATGGGAATGAAAAAAAGAAAATTGACCACGTTCGGAATCGAGGTAAAGAATAGGCTGACCGATTTGAATATTACGCAAAAGAAGCTTTCAGAGGACTTGGGTTTTTCTCCGGTTTATTTGAGCATGATACTCTACGGAGAAAGATCCGGGGAAAAATATATCGATGAAATTAAAAAATACCTTGATTTGTAAAAAAAATAAAAAAACATGTTAAGAAAAGGTTAAATTTCCGTTTAAGGCGACGATATATTACCTGGGACCGATTTGTAAATATATGTCCCGGACTTATCGTATTCAATCTTAAGCGGAGAGGAGAATCCTTATGAGGTTCAATAAGGGAAAAGACATCAAAAAAAATGACAAAACACAGCTTCAGAAGAGGAATATTTTTAAAGATACCAAGGTGCAGGTAAAATTAATGGCAAGCTTCGTGCTTATTTCATTGATAGCGGTTGCCATAGGCGTCGTCGGGATAGTGAACATGCAGGACATCAGGAGCGAAGGAGAGCAGATGTACGAGTACAATCTGCAAAGCATCAATGACCTGCATGTAATGAAGGAGCAGATGCTCCAGATAAGAGGCTATGTGCTGATAGCTGCGGGCTCGAGGGATATGGACGTTATAAGCGAGTCTCAAAACAGCATAATTTCTTTCAGGAGCCAAAATGAGGAGACGGCAGCTATTTATGACCAAAGACCATTGTCGGATGAAGGCAGGGAAGTCTGGAACAGATACCAGGAGCTCTCTCAAAATTACACGCTAAAGACAAACGAGCTTTTTAGACATCTGCAAAGAGAGCAATATGACATGGCGGAGATATCTAGCATGGATTTGACGGCAATCAGAGAGGATATGTTCAGAGAACTCGACGAATTGATATCTCGAAACGAGCATATGGCCTGGGAGGCAAACAGGAGCAACCGAGATACATTTAATGCTTCCAGGAATCTGATGATTATATTTTGCATACTGGGACTGATTCTGTCTTTATCGGTAGGTTGGTTATTGTCGAGATACATAAACAGGGAGATTAAAAAAGGTCTGGTTTTTGCCAATGCCTTAGGAGACGGAGATCTCACAGTTGATATCGAACCGAATGGAAGAGATGAGCTGGGCATGCTGATAGGATCTCTAAAAGAAGCAAGGGATAAGATTACAGACGTGGTTAAGAACATAAGCCTGCAGTCTCAGGATGCTGCTTCTTCCAGCGAAGAGCTCTTTAGCACCATGGAGGGCATTAATACAAATTTTTCATCAATAAACACCAATACTCAGGAAATCGGAGCAAATGTAGAGGAAATAAGTGCGATGGCTCAAGAGCTGAGCGCTACGATAGAGCAGGTAAATTCAGGAGTGGAGCAGATGGCATCTTCATCTTCCGACGGAAGCAGCGCATCCGATGAGATCAGGGAGAGGGCGCTTGGCATAAAAAGCCAAGGGGCAAAGTCAAAGAACATGGCCGATAGCCTTTACGAAGAAAAAAGCAGGGATATCCTTCAGGCGATAGAAGAGGGAGAAGTTGTAGATCAAATCGTCGAGATAGCAGGTTCCATAGACGAAATCGCTGCTCAGACGAATCTGCTGGCCCTCAACGCAGCTATTGAAGCTGCGCGAGCCGGAGAGCAGGGCAAAGGCTTTGCGGTGGTAGCAGACGAAATAAGAAAGCTTGCGGAGCAATCAGCTGGATATGTCAAAAGAATTCAATCAGTTGTATCAAATGTTCAAAACGCTTTTGGGAATTTATCAGAAAATGCACGAGGCATTCTGGAATTCATTGACGAACGGGTAAAAACAGATTATGATTTACTGGTAGAAACAGGAGTCCAATACGAAAATGATGCCATATACGTCAGCGATTTGTCCCAGGACATTGCTGCGATGGCCCAGCAGTTAAGCGCCTCTACTGAAGAGATATCAAGCGTAGTACAGTCAATAGCATCGAACATGAACGCTACATCTCAAAGCACACAGGAGATAGGTTCGGGGGTTGAAGATATGAGTGGAGCCTTGGACAGCGTGACTGCAGTGGCCCAAGCCCAGGCTGAAACGGCAGAAATGCTCAACAAGCTGATAAATATTTTTAAAATAAGATGATTCCGGAAAGTTGGATTTAATTGAATCAAACAAACGAGAATACTCAAGTTATAAAAAATAACAGTCACTATAAAATTCCTTGGATAAAGGCCGGAAGAGTCGTCGGCCTTTATTTTCTTGCAGGTTTTGTGATCGCTGCCTTGTCCAGCATTATATTTGAAGGCAGATATGCCATTCAAACCGGCTGGGGGATTCTGATGTTGGGGGTTTTCTTCTTTGTCACAGTTTCCATTAGGCATCTAAAACGTTATAACGAGATGGCCACAGAGCTTGAAAAGGGATATAAGCTCCTGGAAGAAAAAAATATATTCAGCTCATACCTTCAGCAGAAGCTTAAGACCGACAACGATTATTTGAGAACTATAATCCACGAGGCGCCTGTGATGATAATTGCATTTGACATGGACGACAAAATAGTGGAGTTTAACCCAAGGGCTCAACTAGTGACGGGGTATACCAGGGAAGAAGCCATAGGAAAAGATGTGGTGGAGCTGATAAGCGCCCAAGGCACCGAGGAAAACAGCAGAAGGATCATTTCAAAGATCAAAAATGATTTTAAGGTAAAAAATAATGAAGCCCCAATCAAAAAGAAAAACGGAGAAGTGGCAGAGGTGCTTTGGAACAATGAAATCTACCACGATGAACGCGGAAATGCGGCAGGTATAATAGCCATCGGACTCGATACCACAGACAGAAAGGAAATGGAAAAGAGGCTTCACAGGCTCGCTTATTATGACCACCTGACGGGGATGTCCAACATAACGCTTTTTAAAGAAAGGGTAGAGCTTGTCGCAAAGGAAATCGAAAATAGTGAAAAGAAGGCCGTACTGATAATACTTGATATTGACGATATAAAGCACATAAACGACACTCTAGGCCACCAGGCTGGGGACGAGCTGATTCGACATATCGGTAAAATAGTCAAAAGCTGCATCAGCCAAACCGGTCTGTATGCGAGGATAAGCGGAGATAGCTTTGTATGCCTGGTGTTGTACAATGAAGAGGAAGAGCTGTTGTCCTTGACTGAAAATGTCTTTATGAATGTCAGAAAACCGTGGATATACATGGAGCAGGAGTACTTTGTAACCGTGAGCATGGGGGGAGCGGACTATGATACGGACGGCAAGGATTATACGACCCTTCTAAGAAAAGCCGACATCGCTCTGACCTGGTGCAAGGAATCCGGGAAGAACAGATACGTTTCATATGAAAAGATGATGGGGGATAAGACCCTTAGGTTCATGGAGCTGGGCCGGGAGATGCGAAAGGCTATTAAGAGTGAAGAATTTGAGCTTTATTATCAGCCCAAGATAGATGTCAAAAGCTGCGGGTTAATAGGAGCGGAAGCCCTCATAAGGTGGAAGCATCCCTCTAAGGGATTTGTCTCTCCGGGAGAATTCATACCTTTTGCAGAGGAAACCGGATATATAAAGAGCATCGAGCGCTGGGTTCTTGAGAAGGCCTGTAAACAGAAAAAATATCTAAAAAAGGTCGGTTATGAAAATATACAGATAAGCGTGAACATGTCAGGAATAAGCTTGGCAGAACCCGACACGGTGAACTTTCTTCAGTATCTCGTCAATAAATACGAGATTCAAACATGCGACATAGTAATAGAGATAACAGAAACCGCAGTAATAAAAGATTTAGACCACGCAATCGATACTCTCAACAAGCTCAAATCCATGGGATTTATGATAGCCTTGGATGATTTCGGAACGGGATATTCATCTCTTACGCATCTGCTTAAGCTTCCTATCGATATCGTGAAGGTTGACCGCACGTTTATTATGCAGATCTGCGAGGATAAGGAAACTGAGATCATTTTTGAATCGGTCGTGAAGCTTTGCCACAAGCTAGGACTCACTGTCGTGGCAGAGGGAGTTGAGACTAAGGCCCAGCTGGAGCTTATAAAAAATTACAATTGCGACATAGCACAGGGGTATCTTTTCGGAAGGCCGATGCCAGGAGGAGAGTTCATGGGCATAGCGAAAGAATTGGCATCACTGAGTGAGAAAAACGATAAATATTTTTCATGATGTATTAAATAATAGAGGAATGATCCGATAAAGACAATAAGAGCACAGACAAAGCTGTCCTCACATAGGGATTTTATACCCTTGAAAAATTCGGCATAGTCGTGAATAGCGGCTATGCCGTTTTTTCGTCTATTTTCTGAAAATCTATTGCTCCGATGCAATTGTAAATGATTCGAATTCGCTGGGTTCGAACACCATCTACCTTTTCAGCCTTATACACGATAATCCTCTCGATGAAGTCCCGAATAATTTCAGCACTTAACTCTGTAATTTCCGTGTACTTGCGTACGATTTTGAGGAAACGGTCAATGTTCAGATTCTCCTCCTTTGCGGCATCTAGCGTCTGTTTCAATACCGTGGTTCTCTCCACGAGGCTTCTCTGTTCGGCTTCATAGTCCGATGACATTTTGTAGTAACGTTCCTCCGAAATTCTCTCCATTACACGGTCTTCATACAGTTTCCTCAGGATTTTATCCAGTGTGGAAATTCTCACCTGTCCCTGCTCATATTCCTTCTGTGCCATGCGCAGGTCTTCAGCAATCCGCCTTTCTGAACTTTTCGTGGCGGCTGTGATGAAATCTCGCTCGTGTTCCTTCACAAAGGTTACGACCTGCTGCAAATCATCAAGTACCAGTTCCTCAATTATCACATTGCGTATTTGGTGCGAACTGCACAGACCCTTCTTTTTACGATATGTAGCACAGACGAAGTATTCCTTGTCATGCGTCCAGCCATTGGCTCTGACCTGATACAACTTGGCACCACAGTCCGCACAGAACATCATGCCGGAAAATACACCCATTTCACCCATGCGAGACGGCCTGCGTTTACCGTCTCGTATTTTCTGGACGGTTTCCCAGACGTGTTCGTCGATGATGGCTTCATGTGTGTTTTCAAACACCATCCATTCTTCGGGATTGTTCCAAATCTTTTCCTTGCTCTTGTAAGATTTTTTGCGAGTCTTGAAATTCACCGTGTGTCCCAGATACTCGACTTTTGCGAGAATGTCTGCTACTGTACGCGCTGACCATGCATAAGGCGTTTCAGTCTGCTTGGCGGGAGTCTTAATGCCCATACTGTTCAGGTGAACCGTCGGTGTTTCAATTTGATTCTTCTCAAGGCTTTTCGCTATCTGCGTGGGTCCGAAGCCCTCCATACACATTTTGAAAATCGCCCTGACCACCTCAGCGGCTTTTTCGTCCACTATCCAGCGCATTTTGTCCTCCGGGTCTTTTATGTATCCGTAGGGCGGATTGGTGCAGAGTGGCTTACCGGACTCTCCCTTAGCTTTAAACACAGCGCGTATTTTCTTGCTCGTATCCTTAGCATACCATTCGTTTATGATGTTCAAAAAGGGAGTAAAATCACTTTCCTGCTGGTTTGCGCTGTCCACGCCGTTGTTAACGGCAATGAAGCGTACATCGGCATTGGGAAATGCGACTTCGGTGTAATAGCCGACTTTCAGATAATCTCTGCCCAGTCTCGACATGTCTTTTACAATAATCGTGCCGATTCTGCCTTCATTCACCTCAGCTAACATACGCTGGAAATCCGGTCTTTCGAAGTTCGTCCCGCTGTATCCATCGTCTACATAAAATTCTGTGTTGAGAAAACCGTTGTCATCCGCATACTTCTTTAAAATAGCCTTCTGGTTCACAATCGAATTACTGTCTCCCGCAAGCTCGTCGTCACGGGATAATCTGCAGTAAAGAGCCGTGACTTTTGTTGCATCTATAGCTTTGGTTTGTGTGTGCTTGCCACTTGTAAACTGTCTATACATTTCATCATCTCCGTTTCCGACAGTCTTCAAGCGTAGGCAGCATGTATATTACCGTACTATTATGAAGAAGTCGAATCGATTTTCGGACATAATCCTGAACTATCGGATAACTTTATTCGGCAGCTTGCATCCGATGTAACTAGCCGCATAATCTTGTCATACACCGTTTCTTTTGCCGTATCGCTTACCAATGATTCCACAACATAGACGGTGCCGCCTATGGTTTTGCGAGTGATACGGCTATTCGATTTTTTGTCCATAAGCGTCACCTCCCGTCTATGTAATGGATGGCACTGAGCCTGAGTGCCAGACCCAGCGCCGCGTCTTGCAGTTATTCTGCCATTTGGAGAGCCTTGACTGCCTCAGAGCGAATCAGGCAGCCATCCAACGTTTCCATACCGAAGTATCCGATCTTATCGGCAAAGGAATATTTCTCGTGCAGTGCCCGGATGGATAAAGGCTGACGCTCAACGACCCAGTAATACTTGAAGTCACCGAACACGACGGGTTTGGCACCGCTCTCTGCAGAGGGCATGTGATTGGAGATAATCACAGGCTTGCCGAGCAGCGTGTCCGCCGCACCGCGCCAGAGATAGTTGTTTGTGCTGTCCTTAAGTTCACGTAAGGCCAGCGCCGTCTCGTCATTCATGACCCATATTGCATTGGAACGGTATTCCGGTTTCAGCGAAAAGTATAGCTTGTAAATTTCATCAAAGGCGATATCCGTTGCAGAAGCCGCTGTAACGCCCACATCCGCACCCTCTGTGGCGTGCAGGATGCCCTTGGGCTTGCCAATTCCATCACCGTTGAGGAATGCGTCCTCCTCTGCTTTGCCGAAGATACGAGCAAAGTCGCGAGTCAGATAGTTCGAGATGTTGAATCCCGTGTCGTGAACGAAATTGCTGTCCAAAACCGAGATGCAAGCGAGTTTATGTTCGCCCAGCGCGATTCTTTTTGCTGTCAGTTCTGCCTCGGGCACCGCCCCGCCTTCGCCAACCCAGTCCGCATCTACAGGCGTGTCCGATGTAATGATTTTACCGCCACTCGTTGTCGCTCTCACGAATGTAGCCATTCTACGGAACAGGTTTTCTTTCGCCAATGCTGCCGCATATTTTTCTGCCGATGCTTCGGGCAAAAAGTATGATCCATTAGCAAGATTGGCACCTTCTTTGAGAACGCTACCATCTGTATTTTTGCTTCTCATGCTGTTCCAGAATGCTCTGGAATACGTTTCAGTTGTTAACATAGTTGTTATCCTCCTAAATTTTGTTTGAATTCGGGGCATATACCCCGTTTGAAACCGCGATTTCTTACGCGTTGCCCCACGCCGCTGTCCGCTTTAAAAAGCTGTAGAGATTATGATACCCCCACCCCATGGTTTTTTTATGTGGGTCACAGTGACGCATTCGTCGGAATGTCATGTCCACACAAGCATAGGCACCACCTCCTTAACATCTTGGGGACACTTGTGGCAGGTTTTTATGGTTGTTTTCTAAAGATATTTTTCTATAGGAAATAACCGTAATTTCTTGCCACATATTGCCGCATCATAAATACGTCTTTTTCAGCCTGTAACCGATGAGCAGTGTGGTCTTGTCTCCACCACCGGCAGGGCGCTTGCGAAGCACGGTGCCGAAGGAGCGCAGCGCTTGATTGAAGTTACGATTGCTCTCCGGGTAGCAACCATTGACAGCACACCATTCTCGGTAGGCAGCGTACAACTCGGCGGTCTTTACATCGGCATCACCCCGCTCTTCAAGGCATTCATCCGCAAAAAGTTGGATCTTATTGCTGTCGTGGGAATACTCGTTTGTCGCGTCGATGACCGATTGTGGCAAGGTAAAGCCCTCCTCGCGGAGCATAATGTAACCTTGAAGCAGCCAGTTGAGGATGGCGCTCTGCGTCTCCGGCTTGCCGAACTCTGATTTCAACGTCTTATCCTGCTCCCATTCCTCAAAATGCCTGTCAAAAGGAACTATCAGTACACGCCCGCTGGTGAACAGCGTCATGTCGTTGATGACAGGCAGATAGTTGGTGTTGACATACAGCTTGAATTGTGGAGCGAAGTCGAAAGAATTCTCATGCAGAAAACGCGCATTTAAGGTGTCGTTGCCCGTCATGCTTTTTACCTGTGCGGCATTGAGCAATAAGCCGCGGCTCGGCTCAGAGATGTTGGCAAAGCGCACGCCTGCCAGCCTTGCGACATCCTCACTGGGATTTGAACTGTTGCTGTACTGCTTGAGCGCGATGGTCTCCGGGCGCACCGCCTTTCCGTAATCTCCGAACACACGCAGGATGCTCTCCATCAAGGTACCTTTGCCGTTTCTGGTTGTCTCGCCGTAGAGGAAGAACATACACTCGAAGCGGGTATCCCCACTTACCGCGTAGCCGAGCGCCTTTTGCAGGAATTTCGCTTTTTCCTTATCGCCGCTCATAATTTCATCAATGAAGCTGGTAAAGCGTGGACACACGGCGTGCGGATCATATTTTACAGGTGCAATTTTTGTGAGCCTATCCTCCGGACTGTGGTCGCGGAACTGCATGGTGCGTAAATCCAATGTTCCATTGTTACAGTTAAATAGGTATCGGTCAGTATCGAATTCCTCCATCGAAATGGGGTACACGCTCTGTGCATCACTCAAAACCGTAATCCTTGTGCTTCGAAGCTGCCACTTAGCGCAATATTTGATGTATTCTTTTCGCTTATGCTCATCATGAATGCTGAGCGCGTATGTCATCAGAGCGTCCGAGAGATCTTTGCACAGTTCCATCACCTTGAGAGCCCCCGTGTCGGTGACCCAGCGGGTGCCGTCATAGACGTACCAGACCTTCCGTTCCGGTACATATCTTGCGCATGACCTGTAGACATCCGCGAAGAGCCTGCCTGCGCCGTTGTCCGACCAGCCGTAGCGCCGGTTGCTGTCCGGCTTCAGTTCTGCCAACCTCGGTGCGAGAATACCGAAGTCCTCATTTGCATCGGTGTGCATGACTGGCTGATATGTGGAAGAACAGAGAGATACTGCTTTTTCAAGGGTAATTTGTCCATAAGTCGAGCCACTCTGTGGTCTGTCCCACTTATCACGGTAAAGACCAGAGCGCCGGAATAGCCTGTCCATTTGCGCTATGTTCCTACCACACCAGAACGCAAGGTGGGAACAGAAAGCAAGGTCGGCTTCACTCTGTGACGGGTATCCGCTGATATCGCCCTCCCAGAGTTTTGCAAATGCTACACCGTTTTTTGCCGCTTTTGCCTTCTCAATGACACTGTCATCCGAAAGGTAGGAGGCTGTCACGGCGGGCGGTTCGTCCCTTGGTTTTATATTACGAAGCATAAAGGTATCAAGGAGCGTTTGTAGCTGCGCCCCCGCTTCAATGACATCGCCCTGCTGATAAACATTCCCGGTGACAGTAACGAATTTATTTGTCGCACCGTACACATACACCTCAACGCCGAGTTTACTGTTGTTGATGTAATATTTCGTGCTATCGTACATGAAGCCACTTGCTTTAAAGATGACACGCAGACCAGTGCCTGATGGGCTAATCTCGATGTAGCAGCCTGTAAATATGTTCGCGATGGATTGCCCGATAGCGGTCAGCGTACCATCTGTATTTAAGCAGTGGTCGACGTCCACTGCACTGAAACCACGGAAAATACCAAGCCCCAGACCGTCGTAATGACTTACTACTGCGACTGCGTCGGAGTAATTTGAAAAGGTATATTCATTGTTTGATTGCGCTCGCTTGCCACTGATTTGATATGGCACCTTACCCGGTTTTGCCTTTCCTTTACGCGCTTCATATTTCCACACGCAGAATTTTCCGTTGTCGCGCAGTTCCTTTGGCAGATTGTCGTATTGCATTCTTTCACTTCCTTCTGGGGTTTGTATTTTTGTTGCCTCTCACTGTACGTGTAAAAACAGGCTGTTTGATGGGATGTTTTGCAAATTCCTTATTTGTCCCTCAGCTATAAGCCGAAAAAATTAACCCTTATGGTGATTTTCTGCTTCTCGCTATACGGAGATTTAAACGCTGTTTTATACACCCCATATTTGAAAATCTTTTTTCTCCAGCGGGAAAGGATGGTTTCTGTGCACCGTTCTCCAGATAACAAGGAAAAAAGTGCACCCACCGTAGTCTCATAATCCAAAAAGAGACAAAAAAGTACGGCACCCGCTGTTTTGCGGATGCCGTAGTGATATATAACCAAGCGAATCAAGCACAATTTGAAAATTATTTTCGAATATACACGTTATTTATTGTAAACTTGAAGATTTCCTGCTATAATGAGTACAATATAATTGTGAGGTGGCAACAATGCTGGTTGTAAGCTATAAAAAGCTATGGAAATTATTGATAGACCGCGATATGAATAAACAGGATTTGCAGGTGCTGGCAAAAATCAGCCCGTCCTCCGTGGCGAAACTGTCTAAGCACCAGAATGTCAGTATGGATGTACTTCTTAAAATATGCTCAGCACTGCGGGTCAATGTGGAAGATATAATGGAATTCGTACCAGCTGCGGTATCCGAAGATGGGAGACAACCTCAATGACAAATAAGCAATTAAAAGAATTAAAAGATACCCTGTGGGCCACCGCTGATCAGCTGCGCGCAAATTCTGGCTTAAAATCTACGGAATATGCCGAACCTATTCTCGGACTCATCTTTCTGCGCTTTGCAGAAGTTAAATACTCCAAGTTTGAAGCTGCTATCAATGCAGAATATGAAAAAAATAAAGGCACTCGTATGGAGCGCCCTAAACATGAAATTGCGATTGAAAAATGTGGTTTTTATCTTCCTGATGATGCTAAATATGATTACTTGCTAAATTTGCCGGAAAGCGAAGACCTTGCCGGCAAGGTTAAGGCCGCCATGGAGATGTTGGAGCAGTATACGGCTGAGCTTGCAGATACTCTTCCCAAGGATGTGTATTACAGTGTAAACAGTGAAGATGATCCGTTAGTGCTTTCAAAATTGCTCAGAAATTTTAAGGACATCCCCGCCGACGTACAGCTTGACATTTTCGGCGAAATATATGAATACTTCCTCAGTAAATTTGCGCTTGCCGAAGGCCAAGGAGGTGGAGAATTCTTCACTCCGTCAACCGTTGTACGCTATATGGTTGAAGTGCTTGCGCCTACCGAAGGTAAAATTCTCGATCCGGCTTGCGGCAGCGGCGGTATGTTTGTTCAGACAGCCCACTACATAGAACATCATAAGAAAAACGGTAAGCAAATGAATCTCCGCGCATACGGTGTGGAGAAAACAGGCGCTACCGTAAAACTGGCAAAGATGAATCTGGTACTCAATAATGTACGTGGCACCATTACATGGGCAAATTCTTATTATCGTGACCCGTATGACAGCTTCGGCAAATTCGATTATGTCATGGCAAATCCGCCATTTAACGTCGATGATGTTGAGCTCGACCAAGTGAAAAACCAGCCGCGTTTTAACACCTACGGCGTTCCGCAGAAAAAGACCAAAAATAAAAAGAAAGATGCAAAAGAAACGGTACCTAACGCAAACTATTTGTGGATAAATATGTTCGCTACTGCTTTGAATGAGAACGGCAGAGCTGCTCTTGTTATGGCAAATTCTGCGTCCGATGCCGGACACAGTGAAAAGGATATACGCATAAAACTGATTAAAAGCGGCATCATCAGCCAGATGGTGACATTACCTTCAAATATGTTTACCAGCGTTACACTTCCTGCAACGCTATGGTTTTTTGATAAAGCAAAGAAAAATAAAGATGAAATTCTCTTCATAGATGCTCGCAATATCTTCACACAGATAAACCGTGCCCAACGTAAATTTTCCGATGAGCAAATAAAAAATCTTGGTATTATTACAAGGCTTTATGAAGGCAAAACCGAGGAATATGAAGCATTGCTACAGGAATACCGCGACAGGCTGGCAGCGGCTCCTGACATTTCAGATGATGAGGATAACCCTCCAAAAAGCTACTGGCAGGAACAGATTGATTGGCTTATTGAGCGTTTTCCTGACGGAAAATATGTAGATGTGATCGGCCTTTGTAAAGTGGCTAAACTTGACGGCGAAGACGGCATTATAGATCAGGATTATTCGCTCAATCCCGGCAGATATGTCGGTGTGGTAATAGAGGATGATGGCATGACTGAAGAGGAATTCAAAGCAGAAATGCTAAATTTACAAGCCGAACTTGAATCCCTTAACAAAGAAGCAGAAGAGCTTGAAAGTAAAATTGTCGAGAATTTAAGAGGGATGTTTAGATGACTGAAACTTATAATTTAGAAGTATGTGCTGTTTTATTTGGAGCAGAGGAATCGATTTTAAATATAAAACTCGATAATGGGTTCTCTTTTTGTCGAAAATCGTTAATTCCGCACAAAGATCACTTAAATGAAATATTCGAAAGAGATGCAATATCTTTAAGACGCGATTATGAATCTGCACGTATTGATAAAGAAACATTAGACGTTATTTGCATATATAAACTTTGTGATATTTCACTAGCTCCGACTGATGCAAAATTAAAATTTGATAGCCTTAGCGATGATTCCTTGCAATACTTTGATAATATAATACGTAAGCTAAGACTTTTTAAAGAAGCAAGCTTAATGTTCAAAAGATTAGCAATTTCATTAAAAAGCGAAAAAAAACAAATTGGTGAAACGATGGTTTCTTCAGTGCATACCGCCATAATACCAGTTGGAGAGGCCTTGGCAAGTAAAATTATTAAGAAGTTCTCATGTACTAATGAAGAAGCGAATATTTTACAGGAAGATATAAGATTAGTTTCACTGCCATTAAAAAATCCTGTTATAAATTCAAGTTATGGTTATTACGATTTGTCTTACCATGAGGATAATTTTATTTCTATTACATTATTGATAACTGCTTTGGAAATCTTGTTTTTAAATAAAGATAATTCAAAAAAAGAATGCTTAGCAAAACGAATTTCTGTATTATTATTTACAGAAAAAAGCGACATATTAAATTGCTATTTAAATATAAAGCGTTTATATAAAAAACGTTCCAATTTTGTTCACGACGGAATTGTTTCTGAAATTTATGATGAAGATATTTTGTTATTAAGAGATTATACGAGAAAATGTATTTTGAAATTAAATTCTACAAACTTCAATAAAACGAAACTTATAAGTAATTTAAAAGATAAAGCCTCCCAAATTACTTATTGGGAGGAGGTGGATTAGGGACAATGACTAAATGGGAAGAAAAAAGATTAGGTGAAGTTGCGCCTTTTATATATGGAAAGGCACTCACAGCAGAAAAAAGAAAATCTGGGAAATATAAGGTGTTCTCTTCTGCAGGTGTTTGTGGCTTTTCGGACAATGCTTTAGCCAAAAGAGGAATAATTATTGGTAGAAAGGGCTCTGTGGGGACGGTTTTTTTAAGTGAATCCCCTTTTTATTGCATTGACACAGCATTTTATATTGATAACGTTGATGATTGCTGTGATATGAAGTTTTTATTTTACTATATGACTTTGCTCAATTTAGAAAGCTACAATAACGATGCCGCTGTTCCAGGGTTAAATAGAAATTTAGCTCATAAGTTGAAGATTAAAATTCCCGACCTACCCACCCAGCAGCGCATCGCCGATATCCTCTCCACCTACGATGATCTGATTGAGAACAACAACAAGCGCATTGCACTGCTGGAAAAGGCTGCACAGGAGCTATACAAAGAATGGTTTGTGCGTTTCCGCTTCCCCGGTCACGAGACCACAAAGTTTGTAAACGGTTTGCCTGAGGGGTGGGAAGTAAAAAAGGTTAAAAGCTTAGTGAACCGCCTTCCGTTTGGAACATTGTATAAATCAGAAAATACATTGCCAGAAGGAAAAGTAATAGTTATAGATCAGTCACAGGATGCATATGCGGGTTTTCATAACGACGCTCCATCTCATATTGCATCTATTGAAAATCCAATAGCCCTTTTTGGCGATCATTCATGTAAATATCAGTTGATGATTACTCCATTTTCGTTATCTGAAAACGTTGTTCCTTATACCGCCAAAGGTGATATGCTAACGGTATATTTGTACTATTCGCTTTGTGGTTTGGTTGAAACAAGCGAATATAAACGACATTGGAAAGAGTTAATGAGTAAAAAGGTTCTAGTGGCTCCCCATGACCTGCAGAAAAATTTTTCTATATTTTTAAAAGATAAATTGTTGCTCATTGAGTCACTAAAAGAACAGAATTTTAACCTCGCCAAACAACGCGATCTATTATTACCCAGACTGATGAGTGGCAAATTGGAGGTGTGATAATGCCCGATTTTAAAACATACCATGCTTTCATGGATGAAATTTCCTCCAAAGATATTTATACAGGATTGCTCGGACAAGGACTATTTAGCGAAAAATTACCTCCAATATTTACCTCAAAAGAGTTTTGCAACTTTTGCTTAAACAATCATCCGAATTTCCCTAAAAAAGAAATGGGATATGTTTTTTATGAAAACATGAGGAATATAAATATACCTCGTCCTCTTGGAATACCTAATCCGGTAGCATATCATCATTTATGCCAAGCCATTTCAGACAACTGGGATAAGCTGCAAGCATACTTTAAGACTCAAACAGAAAATCAAAGCTATAAAATCAGTAGAATACATATTCGAAAGCGTTTAGGATCAAGTAAGCTTTTTGAGATGAACTACAGCAACTGGAAAATTGATGGCAGTCCAGAACCCGATTTACTAATTGGAATGCGGTATATGGTTAATGCAGATATCTCACACTGTTTTCCAAGTATATATTCTCACTCATTATCATGGGCATTAGTAGGAAAGGATGTTGCAAAACAAAACCGGAATAATCATAACGAGTGGTACAATAAACTTGATTTCTATACAAGAAATATAAAGCGTGGTGAGACACATGGGCTTCTTATTGGACCTCACGCATCGAACTTGCTTTCTGAAATAACTCTAACTAAAGTGGACAAAGCTTTGTACGATAAAGGTTTCCGATTCATCCGTAATATTGATGACTACACTTGCTATACACAATCGTATGAGAAAGCACAAGATTTTCTGCTCAAGCTGTCCGCTTATTTGCGCTATTTTGATTTGACATTAAATCACAAGAAAACAAAGATTTCAGAGTTGCCAATAGCCTCTACTGAACAATGGGTCAGAAAAATTAATACATTCAGCTCTTTTGACATGAAAGACAAAATGGACTATAAGGATGTTCAAGCATATATAGATTTGGCATTAGAGTTGATGACTCAAAACTCAGAAAATGCTGCAATTTTAAAATATGCTATTAAAGTGTTAGCAAATAAAAAACTCACAAATAATGCTAAGCAGTATCTCGTAAAAACAGTACTCCATTTATGTATTATTTACCCGTATGTTATACCGATGTTAGAGGAGTTTATCTTTATTCCATATGGTGTAAACAGCGATGAAATAAAACATATTTCTCAGTTAATTTACAATGAGGGTTTGTTTGCTCAAAACTATGAAGCAGTTTCTTTTTCTATTTATTTTGCTATAAAGTACAATTTTCTATTAGAAAAAATAAGCTTTGATGAAATGAAAAAAAGCAACAATGCGGTTTGCCTCTTAATGGCTTATTTATACACTAAAAAAACCGGAAAAACATCAGATATTAAGCCCTACAAAGAGTATGCAAAGGAGTTGGCTAATAATGAAGATAACTTTGACTCTTTTTGGGTTTTTATCTATGAATGCTTGCCCAAAAGTTACTTAAAGGATTATTGGAAAAATCTTAAAAATAATGGCGTTACCTTTGTAAATATTTAGGAGGTGTAACAGATGCCAAAAATCATAACCGAAGATATGATAGAACAGGCTGCAATAAAGGCTCTGGAAGAATCACAGGGCTATGATGTTTTGCGCTGTTATACCGAAGATCCTGAGACGCTGCCGGACAACACAGGGAGAGCGAATAAAAAGCAGGTCGTCCTGCCTGCCATATTGTTTGAAAGCCTCTGTAGTATTAACCCGGATATTCCACAGGAAACAATAAGGGCTGAGTGTGAAAAGCTTTGCCATACGCCTGTTTCCGGTGATTTAATGCTGACAAATTACTATAACTACCAAAAAATCCGCAATGGCATCACCGTTGAATATCAGCAGGACGAGAGAAAAACCTCCAACATTCTCAAGCTGGTTAATTTTGACGAGCCTGAAAAGAACAGTTTTCATGTTGCATCCCAAATGTGGATTAAAGGAGAAACACACTGGCGCAGACCGGATTTGATACTCTTTGTAAATGGTCTACCTCTTGTGTTCATTGAGCTAAAAAATTCTAACATACCGGTGAAAAATGCCTATGACATCAATTTGCAAAACTATCTGAAGGATATACCGTACCTGTTCGACTATAATCAGATTTGCGTTCTCTCCAATGGCATGGAAACTCGTCTCGGCAGCTTTGGTGCTGATTATATACATTTCTTTGAGTGGCTAAAGATAGAGAGCGAAAAAGAAAACCCAAATCGCAAGCAGATTCGTGAGAATTGTATCAGCCTTGAGTATTTTATTAACGGTTTATGCAAAAAGGACATTCTGCTTGACTACATTGAAAATTTTATCCTTTACGACCGCCGCCGTACAAAGATTATCGCAAAAAACCACCAATTCTTTGGCGCCAACAACGCCTATAATGCTTTTCTTAATCGCGAACAGCTTCAAGGCAAGCTGGGCGTGTTTTGGCATACGCAAGGCAGCGGAAAGAGCTACTCTATGGTAATGCTCGCCCGCAAAATCAAGCACAAATGTACCGGTAATTTTACTTTTCTTGTAGTGACCGACCGGAATGATCTGGATACACAGATTTATAAGAACTTCCTGCGAACAGAGTTTATAACAGATAAGGACAAGGTGCAGCCTGCCAACAGCAAGCAATTGCGTGAGGAGTTAAAGACCAATAAACCTATTCTATTCACTCTGATACATAAATTCCGCTATGACAAAGGCAAAAAGTACCCTGTATTATCCACTCGTGATGATATTGTTGTAATTGTTGATGAAGCGCATCGCACACAGTATAAGGATTTAGCGGAAAATATGCGCAACGGTCTACCTAATGCGCAGTATTTAGCTTTTACCGGTACACCGCTTCTGGGCAATAAGAGACTGACCAATTCGTGGTTTGGCGATTATGTCAGTGAATATAACTTTGCCGAATCCATCAAAGACAATGCCACCGTGCCGCTTTACTATGTGAAACGCGTGCCGGAAGTGGAGTTGCAGAACGATTTTCTCGATTCTGATTTTGCGGATATTCTGGAAGAAGAAAACCTGACAGAAGCCGAGCAGCGTCGCCTTGAAAACCACTATGCAAAGGAACTTGAGGTCATCAAGCGCGATGACCGTCTGGACGCTATTGCGCAACATATCGTGTATCATTTCCCGCGCAGAGGTTTTCGAGGTAAGGGCATGGTTATTTCGGTAGATAAGTTCACAACTGTTAAGATGTACGATAAGGTGAGCTTTTACTGGAAGGAAGAAATCAAAAAGCTTAACAAGCAGATTTCGCAGACTTCTGATGAGGATGAAAAGCTACGCTTGAAAGATATCGTCGACTATATGCGTAAAGTGGAGATGGCCGTTGTTATTAGTGAAGATGCTGATGAGGAAAAGAAATTTGCAGCTGAGGGTCTTTCCATAAAGCCGCACCGGGAACGAATGAACCGAGTAGATGAAAACGGCTTTGATATTGAGGATAACTTCAAAGATCCGGATAACCCACTTCAGCTGGTATTTGTCTGTGCCATGTGGTTGACCGGCTTTGATGCGCCGTCAGTGTCTACTCTATATCTTGACAAGCCAATGAAGGGTCACACACTTATGCAAACCATCGCCCGTGCCAACCGTGTATACGGCAATAAGCAATGCGGTCTTATAATTGATTATCTGGATGTTTTCAAGTATCTGAAACGCGCTCTTGCCGATTACGCAGCTAGCGACAGTGACGATGTACCGGTTAAAGATATTGCCAAGCTCCTCTCTCAACTTAATGAGAGTATAGAAATGACCTGCAAATTCTGCTTCGCTCACGGTGTGGACCTAAAAGCTGTTGTGGATGAAAACGATGTTTTTCGTAATCTGTCCCTTTTTGAGGACTACGCCAACACAATTGTTGGTAACGATGATGTAAAAAATGAGTTTAGCGTTCTTGCCAATACGGTGGACAACCTATATGAATCCTTGCGTCCTGATATCTTCAAAATGGACTTTAACCCGATTTTTAAAGAAGCCATTTTATATTTAAAAGGAATTATCGACGGTAAAATCCGTCCGGAAAAGATAGAGTCAGCACAAGCAAAAATAAACGAGTTGCTTGATCAAAGCGTTATAACTTCTGCGGACGCTCGTAAATACACTATCAATGAATCCGGCAAAGAGTTAGATCTATCAAAAATCGATGTTGATGAACTCCGCGAACAATTCAAGAAGCTGCGAAATAAAAATCTTGCCATATCTGACTTGCGAGAGTTGATTGAAGAAAAACTGAAAAAAATGCTACGCCGGAACGTTACCCGCACACAGTTTGCTGAGCGTTTCCGTAACATTGTCGATGAATATAACGCTGGAGGTTCTCGGAATGATGATTTCTATGAAAAGCTTCTTGAATTAATGGAACAGCTATTCAAGGAAGAACAACGCCATATTAAAGAAGAGCTTACTGAAGAAGAGCTCGAAATCTTCGATCTGCTTTGCAAAGAGCATCTTACACAGGAGGAAGAGAAAAAAGTAAAACTGGCAGCGAAGGAGTTATATAACACGCTGATCTCTAAGAAAAAGGATTTGTTTGTTGTCGGCTGGCAAAATGACCCGCAGCCAAAAGAGCGTGTCAAGAGCGAGATTGTCACGGTGCTTAACACTTTCCTACCGGAAAGTTACGACCGAGAGGTGTTCCTACATAAGAGCAGTATCGTGTTTAACCATATCGTTGACCAAGCCATGACAGGATATAACTGGGTGGCATAAATAAAAGTAGACCACACTTAAGACAGTTATACCTTAAGTGTGGTCTTTTTTACCCCGCTTGAAGCTGTCACACAATCTTTTCATAAATCCCTGTGTGAACGCCCCAAAGAGGAGGGATTTTCTTTGATCAAATGGAAAGAGGATTATCGCGTCGGCATAGAGGTTATCGACCAACAGCACCAAAAACTGTTTGAAATAGCGGCAGGAGCTTATAATCTGCTGAAAAATGAGTTTATAGAAGACAAATATGACAAGATCGTGGATATATTAGAGGAGTTAAAGGCTTATACTATATTCCACTTTGAAACAGAAGAGGCTTACATGGAAGAAATAGGTTACAAGAAGCTGTTTTCACACAAGGTTTATCATGAGGAGTTCATCAACGAGATAAAAAGCGTCGACTTAAAGAAGGTGGACGATGACCAGGAGGGCTACATCTTGTCGATTCTTGAGCTTGTGGTCAACTGGATAGATGATCATATCTTAAACAAGGATATGCTCATAGTCAAAGGCTGATTGTTTTTGACACCTAAATTGCATTGTGATAGTATTTTATAGAAGAAGAAAAATAAAAGGCAAAATCGTCGAAAGGCGATGACGCAAAGCCACGAGTCTAAGTCGAAGGATAGGATGGTCGGGTTGCCGGAATTTAGTCTGTAAAACTAAAATTTTATGAGGCAGCCTTTGGGCTGCCTTTTTTGTGGAGGGATTGCATATGATTTTTGAGGCGATGAGCAGCAGGGAAGCAATGGAAATGGCTGCAAAGCATTTTAAATGTGGCGAGGGAAAGCTTAGGATTGAAGAACTTGAAAGGCCATCGATAAAAATGATGGGCCTGGTTAAAAAATGCGGCAAATTCAACATAGAAAAGGTCAAATCAGAAATAAAAGAAGATCCGAACAACAGAGACGGCTATGTAGAAATCGTTGATGGAAAGCTATTGGTAACGGATGCTACAGGCAAGGGTTCACAACCCTCCGTTTTCATCAAAGATCCACAGATGGACATGTTCGTCAACGGCGAGAAGGCCTCCATCAATACGGTTTTAAGCGCCCGGGATCAGGTCAGCTTTGCATTTGAGGACATACCGGCAGAAAAGCATTTAAAGGTGGGATTTTCAAGTGATAAAGTCTGCGCGTACTTGACCATAGATCGAAAATACGGCAAGCGCTTTTATTTGAAGGATGTCCCAAAATCAAGAAAAACAGTGCTTGAACCGGGGTTTTACCCTATAGAACCGGAAAAAGTTTCTTTAAAAGAGTGCATGGCGACCTTAGAGGATTTTGGCATCAAAAGAGAGCTTATAGACGAAGCTGCGGTGACAGAGGCCTGTGAAGCAAAGGAGACTGTGAAGGTCGTGGCGGCAAAGGGGAAAAGCCCGGTTTTTAGCAGGAAGACAGAATTTTATTACTGTGAAGAATTAAGCGACAAGGAGATTTTGCAGGGGCTGGAGCCGATAGTGAGAAAAGGGGAGCTTTTGGCTAAGAAGACCATGCCTGCAATAATGGGATCTCCGGGAATGAACGTCCTGGGTGAGATCATGGAGGTATCGCCCGTTGAGGATGAGGAGCTAACCCCTGGAAAAGGGGCAGAAAAAAGGGGAGACGAGCTGTATTCCCTTATAGACGGGAGGCCATTTGCCAAAAACGGTCAAATTGGCGTGGTGCCGCTACTGACAGTAATCGGCGATCTGGATAAGGATACTGAAGATATCGACTTTGACGGGGATGTAGTAGTAAAGGGCAATGTCCAGGATAACATGGTGATAAGAGCCACGGGAAACGTGAAGATTATCGGCTCTGTGTATCACTCCCAAGTATTTGCCATGCAAAATATTGATGTAGAGGGCAAGGTCATAGGAGGAAGGCTGCAGGCAGGAGATGAAAGCAGCATTTTTCATGTTATAGTCAATGTCGTGGAAGAAATGATAATAGAAATCGAGAAGATATTCAAAGGCCTCCATCAGGTCGAAGTTAAGGATGCAAGAGGAATTCTTGAGATAATTAATGTAGGAAAGGATAATCTTGATGAATTGATAAAGGAAATGGAAAGAAGCTCCGTCTCCATGAGCGTCACTCAGCTTGAAACATTGAACGATCTGAAAAAATCAATCAGGCATGCATTTTTGGAAATAAAGCTGCTTCACCAACAGGGATTTACAGAGCTCAATGAAATCTATCAGACGTTAATGGACTATAAAGACCTGATGGACGAAGAGCTGGAGGACATCAAGATACTTAGAGTAAAGTACGCTCAAAGCGCTACCGTAAATTCAAGCGGAGACATAATAATAACAGGAGAAGGAAGCTACCAGTCCAACCTTATGGCGGGAAGAGGGGTAGTCTACGAGAAATCAAACAGCGTCGTTAAAGGCGGGACCATAATAGCTGGAAAGCAAATCAATGCAGGAGTGGTTGGCACCCCAAGTGAAATCGCCACCTTTTGCAAGGTTCTAGACGGCGAGGGTGATATAAAAGGAAGATTCTACAAGGGAACAACCTTGGTGGTAAAAAACATTCAAAAAGAATACGTTGCAATAGAATAAAGCTTATGGATAAAAGTCCTTGATTTTGATAGAAGATGCTAGTAAAATGATATTATGAGACAATTAGTTAGCACTCTAATTAATCTTAGTTAAAATGCAAAATCGAGGAGAATGAAACATGGACAATGCTACACAACTGGGGGAAGCTAAAATATCTAAGCTTCTCATTAAATTTTCAGTGCCTGCAATAGTGGGAATGCTGGTAAATGCCATTTACAATTTAGTGGATAGAATATACATCGGAAACGGAGTAGGATCTTTAGGAATAGGTGCAACTACGGTAGGATTTCCGGTGATGCTCATAGGGATGGCATTTTCGATGTTGATAGGCTTTGGAGCGAATTCTATTATATCGATACGATTAGGTGAGCAAAAAAAAGAAGCGGCAGAGAAGGTTCTCGGCAATGCCTTCGTACTTTTTATAGGAGTTTCCCTGTCCATTACAGTTTTAGGGCTGACATTTTTAGAGCCGATGCTTAAATTTTTTGGAGCGAGCGAGGCAATTATGCCCTACGCAAAGGACTATATGTCGATCATACTCGCAGGGAACATATTTCAGTCTTTAAGCTTTGGGATGAACAACTTCATAAGAGCAGAGGGGAACCCGCAGATTGCAATGAAGACAATGCTGATAGGAGCGGGGATTAATATTCTATTGGATCCTATTTTTATTTTCACCTTTGGATGGGGAATGAAAGGGGCGGCGTTTGCCACAATTATATCTCAGGCTATTTCAATGGTGTGGGTGCTTTACTACTTTTTCGGCGGAAAAAGCTTGTTGAAGATACATAAAAGCAACATGCGCCTTGAAGTGAAGACAATTAAACTAATAGCTACCCTGGGATTCGCTCCCTTTGCGATGCAGCTTGCCAGCAGTCTCCAGAATATGGTGCTAAACCAAAGCCTCCTCGAATACGGTGGCGATGTGGCCATATCCGGCATGGGGATAACGATAAGCGTCATCACCTTGATACTTATGCCAATGTTTGGCATAAATCAGGGTGTGCAGCCAATTATAGGCTATAATTACGGTGCCAGAAAATACGACAGGGTAAAGGAAGCCCTCAAGCTAGGAATAATGGCGGCTGTTGGTATAGCGACTTTTGGTTTTGTGGCGACCAGGCTCTTTCCGGAACAGCTCGTTTCTATATTTAACAGGTCGGATGCGGAGCTTATAGAAATAGGCAAGCTG
This sequence comes from uncultured Eubacteriaceae bacterium, assembly GCA_964582705.1. Classification (GTDB taxonomy): domain Bacteria; phylum Bacillota; class Clostridia; order Eubacteriales; family Alkalibacteraceae; genus Alkalibacter. Next base: position 52,076 of record CAZOTE010000005.1, read on the forward strand.
CAGATGAAAATCAGCCTTTCAATGCTGCCGTTGGTTGGATTCCAGGTAGTTGGATCAAATTATTTCCAGGCGGTAGGAAAGCCGAAGCACGCTTCGTTTTTAAGCTTGTCCCGGCAGTTCTTCTTTTTGATTCCTGCATTATTGATAATACCCAGGTTTTTCGGACTTAGGGGAGTGTATGCATCAATGCCCCTGGCGGATGTTTTAGCTTCCATGATAACGGCTGTATTTTTAATCAGAGAGATGCGGCATTTGGATACCAGCCATGCTCAAGGGTTGGCAGACAGGAAAGAAAAAAGGGCTGATGATATTAAAATCGATGAAAATATAATAAAGGAATCAGCATAAACCAAAAGCATCCCTTGCTTGAAATCAAGCAGGGGATGCTTTTTTTGATCAGCCAGGTTCACCGGCTTAAACAATATGTATTAATTATCGAAGCTGATCCAGCTGTTATCATTCTCAACGGATTCATATGCCAGGGCGATGATTCGCTGGGACAGGTAAGCCTCCTTAAGGGTGGGGGTTTCCGGATGGAGAATCTTACCTGCATTTACGTTGTTTAAAAAGTTCTTCATGGACGCCAAATGGGCATTTACCATCCAACCCAAGTCAAATTTATGGCTTGGATATATAGTCTTGTGGTATTTTGCAAAGTCTCCCTCGGCTCGTACTGCGCCCCTTTCCATAAGACCTGTATCTTGAAGATAAACGGTGGGGAAATCCACATCGTCGGAATGGATCTTTATGCTCCCCTTGCTTCCAAAGATCTCTATAATTGTGTCTTCCTTAAGATCTGAAGTAATCCTTGATACCTCCAAAGTGCCCTTTGCCCCGCTTTCCATCACTAGATTTAAAAGAGCCCATTCATCCACCTCTGATGGCACCTTGCTGGTCCGTGAGGAATCTGCATATCTTTCCTTGTAGTAAATGTCCGTCTGGGCCATTAATTTTTGTGGTTCCCCTAGCAGGAACCTGACCGAATCGGCCATATGTATACCCAGATCCACAAGGGCTCCTCCACCTGCTTTGTCTTGAGAGAGCCTCCAGGACATAGGTCTTTGGGAATCTAAATATCCTTTATGATAAAGAGCGAATCTGAAGTGGATTATATCCCCGATCTTTCCGGAGGAAATAAGATCCTTTGCCATTGCGATGGCGGGTAGGAATCTATACATGAGAGCGCTCTGATTGACTATTTGTGATGCTTCGGCAATTTCAGCAAGCTCCTTGGCATGATGTATGTCTTTTGCAACGGGCTTTTCCATATACAGGGGTTTTTTCGATGCAAGAACCCTAGTTCCTTGTTCGTAGTGCAAAAAGTTAGGTGTGCATACATCCAGTGCATGGACCTTGGGATCATCCAGCAATCGTTGAAGATCTGATGTTACGTATTCAAAACCGGGAAACCCCAGATCTTTTTTACTGCTTACCGCCGCATATAATTCCGGGGAATATTCCATGTCTTCAAACATGGTCTTCATGGCGTACAATCCGATGGCGTGGATTTTTGCTATCCCTCCATATCCTACTACTCCTAAATTGATTTTTTGCATAGTAATCCTCCTATAAAATTTTTATTTTAGATTTTTTCAATCGGTTCTGAATGGTCTTTGATGGCAGGTCTTCCGTTATGACCGTATCAATTTGAGAGAGCTCGGCAAACTTGTAGATCCCTTCGTGAAAGAACTTTTTGTTTTCCATAACGAGGAAAACCTCTCTAGCAGCATTTATGAATGCCCGCTTGGTATTGCCGTCCTCCACATTGAAGGTTGTTAGGCTTCCGGTCTCAAGGTCGATGCCGCAGCTTCCTATAAAAACCTTCTGGACGTTGTATTTTTTTATGGAGTCTATGGTCTCGCTGCCGACAAAACCACCGGCGTCCGGAAAGAACATGCCCCCGGGGCTGATAAGAGTAACCGACTTGCTTTTAGATAAAATGTATAAAATATCAACTGAATTTGATATGACCGTCAGTTCCAGTCCGGAGTCTCGTATAAGCTCAGCGAGAACCATGTTGGTGGTGGAGATGTCTAAAATTATCGTCTCGTTTTTCTTTAAAGCGTCAAAGGCTTTTTGAGCGATGATTTTCTTTACAGGTCTTACCGCAGGATCCTTCCTGTCGTTTACTGTAGAAAAAGAAACAAGCTGTTTTTTAAGTATGGCTCCTCCGTAGGTCCTTTGAATTACTCCTTGCTTTTCCAATACCTTAAGGTCTTTTCTTATGGCGTCTTCTGAAACCTTGTAATCTTCACTAAGCTTTTTTACAAAAACCTTGCCATCCTGGCAGATTCTTTGATATATCTTGTCGAGCCTTTCCTGGGCAAACATAATTATCCTCCACGTTACATACTTTAAATAGGCGTTTGCAAAACGCCACAACCCGCATAAATGCAGGGTTTTTTCTTGCATA